>JADGRD010000394.1 GCA_017881285.1 Pseudomonadota bacterium
CAGTTGCCGGCAGCAACCCTAGCCGGCTTCGGCTCCTGATGATCTAGTTGGGAACCCTGGGAGGGTTCCCATTCCCTCCCGCGCTCTGGCTACAGGCCTGGCAGCTGCGCTAGCAGCCGCCAGGCCGTGGGCAAAGCCCGCCTCCGCCACGCGATCATGGGAACCCTGGGAGGGTTCTCCTGTAAGTCGTTCATGCTATCTTGCGCCCATGATGCCTTATCGCGCTCACTTCCGCTGCATCGCCCGCTGTGAGGGTGAATACGGTCTCGACCTGGTCATCTACCGCTGTCCCAAGTGTGGCAACTTGCTCGAGGTCGTCCACGACATCGAGGCACTCAAGCAACACACCGCCGATGAGTGGAAGGAGGTCTTCGAGGGCCGCTTCATGAGCAGTAAGTGGCCCTACGGATCGGGCATCTGGGGCAAGCGTGAATGGGTCCATCCCGGCATCCGCGACGAGAACATCGTGTCGATGTTCGAGGGCGGCACCAACCTATTCTGGGCCCAGCGCTACGGCAAGGAGCTGGGCGTCGACGAGCTGTGGGTCAAGATGTGCGGCAACTCGCACACCGGCTCGTTCAAGGATCTGGGCATGACGGTGCTGGTTTCGGCGGTCAAGCAGATGATCGCCGACGGCAAGGAGATCTCCGCCGTGGCCTGCGCCTCGACCGGCGACACCTCGGCGGCACTGGCCGCCTATGCCGCGGCGGCTGGCATCCGCGCCATGGTCATCCTACCGCGCGGCAAGATCTCGACGGCGCAACTCGTGCAGCCCCTGGCCAACGGCGCCTCGGTGCTGGCCCTCGACGGCAACTTCGACGACTGCATGGCCGTGGTGCAACGCCTGGCCAACGAGGAAGGCGTCTACCTGGCCAACAGCATGAACTCGTTGCGGGTCGAGGGGCAGAAGACTGTGGGCATCGAGATCGTGCAGCAGTTCGAATGGGAAGTGCCCGACTGGATCATTATCCCGGGCGGCAACCTGGGCAACGTCAGCGCCCTGGGCGCCGGCCTCACTATGCTGCTCGATCTGGGCCTGGTGACGAAGCGCCCGCGCATCTGCGTGGCCCAGGCCGAACATGCCAATCCGCTCTACACCGCCTACAAGAACGGCTTCGAACACTTCGAGCCCATGGTGCCGCAGACCACGCTGGCCTCCGCCATCCAGATCGGAAGGCCGGTCAGCGTGGCCAAGGCGATCAAGACGCTCAAGGAGTTCAATGGCGTGGTCGAGCAGGCCAGCGAAACCGAGCTAGCCGACGCCGCCGCCCGCGCCGACAAGACCGGCATGTTCAACTGCCCGCACACCGGCGTGGCGCTGGCGGCACTGGAAAAGCTCGTGGCGGCCGGCACCATCAAGAAATCCGAGCGCGCCGTGGTCATCAGCACCGCCAGCGGCCTCAAGTTCACCGACTTCAAGGTCGGCTACCACGAATCGAAACTGGCCGCGGTGCCGGTCGCCAAGTACGCCAACACGCCGGTCGAGCTACCCAACGACTACACCGCGGTCCGCGACCAGGTGCGCCGCCTGCTCAAGATCTAGGGGTACCCTTTCGAAAGCGCGATGTTCTGCCACAGGTAGCTCGGATTCCTGGCGTCGAGGTTAGTCGTCCCGTCGCGAGGCCGAGGGACTGCGCCGGGTCTTGGAGGGATCTAGATGGTCTAGCTCGACGTCGTGAGGGACAAGGGTTGATCTCGCAAGACAGCGCGGCCTTTGCGCTTCCGCCCGTGATTTTGTAGATTGCGCGGCTCAACCAAGAAAGCCGGGCACCATCATGCAGATCGCACTCTTCGACACGACGCTTCGGGACGGAACCCAAAGCGAGGGGCTATCCCTCTCGGTCGAGGACAAGATCAAGATCTGCCGGCTGCTCGACGGCTTCGGCATCCACTACATCGAGGGCGGCTACCCGGGCTCGAACCCCAAGGACGTGGAGTTCTTCGCCCGCTCCTCCGAGCTCGGCCTCAAGCACGCCAAGCTGACCGCGTTCGGCAGCACCCGCCACGCCAAGCGCACCGCCGCCGAGGACGAGAACATGAAGGCGCTGGTGGCGGCCGGCACGCCCGCGGTGTCCATCTTCGGCAAGACCTGGCTTTTGCACGTGACCCAGGTCCTCGGCACCACGGCCGAGAACAACCTGGCCATGATCGCCGACAGCGTGTCGTTCCTGAAGAAGCACGGCAAGGAAGTCATTTTCGACGCCGAGCACTTCTTCGACGGGTTCCGCGCCGACCGCGCGTACGCGTTGGCCGCCGTGCGCGCGGCCGCGGACGCGGGCGCGGACTGGCTGGCCCTCTGTGACACCAACGGCGGCAGCCTGCCCAGCTTCATCGCCGAGGCGATCCGCGAGCTGAAGAACGTCACCAAGACCGCCATCGGCATCCACACCCACAACGATGGCGACATGGCGGTCGCGAATTCCCTGGCCGCGGTCGAGGCCGGCGCCACCATGGTGCAGGGCACCCTCAATGGCTGGGGCGAGCGCTGTGGCAACGCCAACCTCATCTCGGTCATCCCGGCGCTCCAGCTCAAGATGGGCCACACCTGCGTGCCCGACGCCAGCCTCAAGCGCTTGACCGAGCTGTCGCGGACCGCGAGCGAGCTGGCCAACATCCGGCCGCGCGCCCACGCGCCCTACGTCGGCGCCTCGGCCTTCTCCCACAAGGGCGGCGCCCACGTCGCCGCGGTGGAGAAGGTGCCTGCCTCGTACGAGCACGTCACCCCCGAATCGGTGGGCAACCAGCGCAAGTTCGTGGTGTCCGAGCTTTCCGGCCGCGGTAACGTGCGCATGGTGGCGAAGGACCTGGGCATGGACGTGCGCGGCTACGAGCCCGCCCTGCTCTCGCGCGTCAAGGAGATGGAAAGCCAGGGCTACCAGTTCGAGGCCGCCGAGGGCTCGTTCGAGCTGATGGTCCGCCGTTCGCAGCCCGGCTACAGCGAGCCCTTCGAGGTTCTCGACGTGGTGGTCATCTCCGAACGCCGGCGCGGCAGCGAGATGTTCGTGGAAGCCACCGTCAAGCTCAAGGTCGGCGAGGAGGTTTCGCACGTGGTCGCCGAGGGCGCGGGCCCGGTCGACGCCATGGATCACGCCTTCCACAAAGCGCTCGATCATCACTTCCCGCTCCTGCGCCAGGTTCTGCTCACCGACTTCAAGGTGCGCATCCTCGACCCCGAGGCGGCCACCGCCGCCAAGACCCGCGTCCTCATTGAGTCGCAGCTCCACGGCGAGACCTGGAGCACGATTGGTGTCTCGCAGAACATGATCGAGGCCAGTTGCGAGGCCCTGCGCGACGCCTTGGAATTGCCGCTCATCCGCGCGGCCGGGGCCGGCGCGAAGGGGTAGAGCACCGCGACCGGCGTTTCGTGAAACTCTTGCCGGCTGATAGAATTCGGCCACTCATGCTTTCTCGCTCTTCGGGAGTGGCGCGCCGGTGGCCGGGCCTCTGCGCCGCGTTCTTGCTTCTGGGCTCCTCGCCCGTCTCGCTTGCGCAACCCGCGGACGCCCCGCCGCGGGCCGAGGCGGCAACACCGGCGGCGCCGCCCGCCGCCGAGGCACCGCCGCCGGGCGATCTTCCGCCGCCGGGCTACCTGCCGCCGCCAGGCAATCCGCCCTTGGGAAATGCGTGGCAGACCAACACGCCCTCTCCGGCGGAGTCCCACGATGCACCGCCCGCCGCGCCGGTCGTCACCGCCCAGCCGGCGGCACCGGCGACCGGAGCGCCGCGCCCGTACTCGCTTGGCGCCACCCTGTCCAGCTCGATCCACTCCGAAACGGGGCCGACCTCGCTGGTGACCTCGCCGCTGGTGACCGGTGCGTATGCCGTGCATCCCCAGGTTGTCGTCGACCTGGCGCTCGGCTTCGGGTGGCTGGTCGACAACCAAGGGATCGGCGAATCCACCTTCCGCGCGGGAAACCCACAACTGGCGGGCCACTACCACACCGACCTGGGCCCCTGGCGGGTCGAGGCCGGTCTCGGCGTGACCGCTCCGCTGGCGCACGTTCCGCTGGGCCCCGACGGCCGACTCTACGAATCCCTCTACAACCGGATCCTCGCGATGTGGGGCATGTGGAACCAGTGGCTGTGGCTTACCGATCGCATGGCGGCGCCGGCCATCTTCCGCGCCAGCTACTCCTTTCCGAGCGGCACGGTCCTCGTGGTCCAACAGGCCGACGCCTTGGTGTTCGGCGTAGTGGGCAACGCGAGCGGCACCGACTTCGTCGGCCAATTGGCCTTCGAGGCGCAGCTGCCCATCGGCTCGATCGTCACGTTGTGTCCGCGCCTGCAAACGGTGCTGCTGCCCCAGGCCAGCCTCGACCGCTGGCAGAGCGCGGCCGGTCTACGCGCCACCATCCAGACCGGGGTCGGACGGTTCTTCGTCGGCTTCCTGGTCAACCTCGACGAACCGATCGGAGCCCAGCGCGGGCTCGATCGCTGGGGCTTCCACCTGGGCAAGGAGGTCGACCTATGAGTCGCGCTTCCAGGCTTGCCCTCGCCGGACTCCTGCTGCTGGTCATGGGTCCCGCCTGCGACCAGAAGGAAATCGCCACCTGCGACATCACCCAGCGCGCCTGCCAGGAGAGCATCTACTACCGCATGGTCAACCTGCGCGGCGACGGCTACGATCCCTTCGGTGGACTGCCGCCGGTCACGGTCATCACCGAGGACGAGTACCGAGCGATACTCGAAGCCGAGGCGGCGGAGGCGGCCAAGAAT
>JADGRD010000395.1 GCA_017881285.1 Pseudomonadota bacterium
GCCGTCTACTTCGACAGTCCGCTCTTCCGCATTCGCCACGCCTACGTGAAGTTGAAGAGCCCCTACGTCAACTTGTTGATGGGGCACACCTTCGACGTCTTCGGCTGGCAGAGCTTCTTCGATCCCTCCGGCCTGCGCAATCAGTTGTTCTCGCGTAATCCGCAACTGCGCGTTTCCCGCGAATTCAACCCCGGGGGGGCCGTCACCGTCGAGCTCGCCGCCGCGGCGGTGCGTCCCGTACAGCGCGACTCGGGCGTGCCGGACGGCAGCGCCGGCTTGCGGGTCAGCTTCAACGGCTGGCAGGGCATACGTACACCGGGCAACGAGCGAATCGAGGCCATGCCGCTCACCCTTGCGGTCTCGGGGATCGTGCGCCAGTTCAAGGCGAACGCCTTCGCGCCCCCGCCCACCCAGAGCTCCAACAACGCGACCGGATGGGGCATGTCGTTCGATGCCTTTCTGCCCATCATCCCGGCCACGAACTTCGTCGACCGCGGCAACCGGCTGGCGCTCATGGCCTCGTTCGTGAAGGGAACCGGCATAGGAGATCTCATCAGCGTGACGGGCGGAGCTCAGTTTCCGACCTTGTCCAATCCGGCCAATACCTTCCCGCCTCCTGTGTACGAGACTGTCAACGTCGACCAGGGCATCGTGTCCTTCGATGCGGCGGGGGTGCTCCACACCATCGATTGGACCGCCTTCCGGATCGGTCTTCAATACTACCTGCCGTCCACGGGACGCTGGATCTTCTCCGCAAACTACACCCAGGCTCATTCCGCGAACATGGCGATGCTCTTTCCGCGCGGCGGCAAAGAAATCAATCTGCAAACCCACGTCGCGGATACGTTCCGCTATGCCGATGCCAAGCTCACTTTCGACGTCACGCCCGTGGTCCGGGTCGGCGTGTCCAGCCAGTACACCCAAACCGTCTACCTCCGCGACATAGACCAGCCGCTCCTCGACGGAGACAAGCCGCACAACCTTCGCGTCTCGGCGCAGACCATCTACCTCTTCTGATGATGTCGACCATGTTCATCGCACAGCTCCCCTACCGCTTTCACCCTGGAAGGTCTTTGGCCCATGAAGGATCGCCCATGAAGGATCGATTGTCGTACGGTGCGACCAAGGCACCCGCCCTCATCGCAGCAGCGCTCATTCTCGCCGGGGGCGCCGGCCTCGCGCGGGCAGATGAGCCTTCGGACAAGAACCCGGCAGAAGACGCCAGCGCACCGGCGGCAGCACCTGTCGAGGCGCCCAGCACCGCACCGCCACCAGCCGCCACCACTGCGGCGCCACCGGCGGCAACGCCAGCACCTCCAGCTTCCGTGCCGGCTCCCGCGGAAACTGCGCCGGCTTCTTGGTTTGCTCGCCCGCCGCTCGCGCTCGTCGTGGGCGAGGGCGCTCGGCAATTCAAGCTGACGTTCTATGGTTTCGTGGAGGCGGATTACATCTACGACACGACCCGTAGCTATGACGATGCCATGGGCTCGTCCATAGTCGCCCGCAAGGACACGTACGACGGCAACCACAGCCGCAGCCAGTTTTCGATGCGCAACAGCCGGCTGGGCTTCGCCTTCGAGTCCCCGGTCGTTGGCGGGGTGAAGCCGACCGCGGTTCTCGAAGCCGATTTCTTCGGCCATCAGGAGACTCCTCCCGGGACGACCGAGAATACCTATTTCGACAGCCCCACGTTTCGCATCCGCCATGCCTACGTGAAGTTGGCGAACCCGTATGTCGACGTTCTCTTGGGGCAAACCTACGATCTCTTCGGCTGGCAGAACTTCTCCTCACCTTGTTCGCTCGAGTTTCTCGGCCTGCCCAATCAGTTGTTCTCGCGCAACCCGCAGCTGCGCCTCTCGCACGGCTTTGCCGCCGACGGCGCGGTTGGGGTGGACGTCGCCATCTCGGCCGGGCGTCCCGCGCAGCGCGATTCGCAAATCCCCGACGGCAGCGCAGGCTTGCGCATCAATTTCAATCGCTGGAAGGGCATCACCACCCCCGGCAACGTGCGCACGACCTTCGAGCCAGCCTCCATCGGTGTTTCGGGAATCGTGCGGCAGTTCAAGGTGAACGCCTTCGCGCCGCCGCCGACACGCGACTCGAACAGCGCCACGGGCTGGGGCATGGCGGTTGACGCTCTTCTCCCGGTCATTCCCGCAGCCAGCGAGGGCGATCGCAGCAACCGCCTCACGCTCACCGGCTCCTTCGTGCGGGGCACGGGCATCGCCGATCTCATCACCTCGGGTGGCGGCGCGCAGTTCCCTCCCCTGCTCAATCCCCAGCAGGCCAATCCGGCACCGATTTACGAACCGAACATCGACAGCTCACTCGTCACCTTTGATCGGGATAACGTCCTCCATACCATCAACTGGACGGCTTTCCGTGTTGGTTTGCAGTACTACCTGCCGCCCTCCGGGCGCTTCCTCTTCGCCGCGAACTACACCCAATCGCATTCGGACAACCTGTGGAAGCTCTATCCTAGGGGCAGTGCCGATGTGGAGTTGCTGGGAAAGATTGCCGACACCAGTCGCTACGTGGACGCCAATCTCTTCTGGGACGCGACCCCGGCGCTGCGGCTCGGGATCTCCGGGCAGTACACCCAGGTCGAGTATCTCGACGGCATCAGCAAGCCCCACAACCTCCGTGGCATGGCACAGACGGTGTACGTGTTCTGAGCTATCTACTCGTTTTCCACGGCGGCCAGGAGAAACGCGCCGACGCCCTTGGGATCGTTCTTCACGACTTCGGTGCTGGTGTAGTAGGCGTACGAGCCGTCACGGTAGGGATTGCCGCCGAGGCCGGCGACCTTGCAGACGTTCTTGAGATCGAGGTGCCCGCTTCCGTCCAGCTCGACGAACTCTTGCAAGAGCCCCTGGTAGCCGCGCGACGCGACCTCACCGTACACTGCTTTGTCGAGCCAGCCGCTACGGACGGCCTTGGACAGGGCGTACACGAACATGCTGGATGCCGAGGCCTCACGGTAGTTCCCCGGGCGTTCCGGCTGGTCGAGCACCTGCCACCAAACGCCGGTAGCGCGATCCTGGACACGCGCAATCGCCGACGCGAGCCGTTGCAGGACAGCCAGAACAGCCTTTCGCTGCGGGTGTGCTTGGGGCAACCACTCGAGCACGTCGACCACGGCCATGGCGTACCAGCCCATGGCGCGCCCCCAGAACTGCGACGACCTGCCGGTCTTGGGATCGGCCCAGCGCTCCTGCTTCTGCTCGTCCCAGCCGTGGTAGAGCAGGCCGGTCTTGCCATCGCGCGTGTGCGCCTCGGCGAGCACGATCTGCTTGACGACGTCGTCGAAGAGCTTGGGCTCGTGGAAGGTGGCCGCGTATTCGGCCAGGAACGGGGATGCCATGTAGACGCCGTCGAGCCACATCTGCCGTGGGTAGATCTGCTTGTGCCAAAACGCTCCGTCAGCGGTGCGCGGATGCGTCCTCATCTGCGAGCGCAGGGTTTCGATCGCTTTGCGGTAGCGCTCCTGGTCGCGACCCTGCGCCTCGGCCCACAGGCGGAAGAGCAGTCTGCCCATGTTGATCTGATCGATGTTGTACTCGTCGCTCCGGTAGCCCTTGATGGTGCCGGACTTGTCGATGAGCCCATCGATGGTGCGCTTGACGTAGGCGGCAGCGGCCGGGTTCCTGGTCTTGAGCGCGACCCGCTCGATGCCCTTGAGTACCAGGCCCGTGTCGTACTCCCACTTGTCGGTCAGCACCGAAGGGGCCCGGGCCATGACCGATTCGACCATGCGCGCATCTGGGCTCGCCGTCGGAGCCGAAAGGGCAGCCGCGGAGGCCGAGGGCGAGCGGAGCGACAGGGTGATCGGAAGGGGCGCCACCGCCTCCCGCCGCTTGCTCTCGACGACGCGCCCCCAGGCAGCGGCGTCGGCAACGTCCAAGCCGCGATCCCAGCCGAATCCCGCAAAGTAGACCAAGGTACCACTGGTGGGAACGGGGGTGACGAGCAGGTAGTCCGTGTCCGTCACCTTGAACTCGGCCCTGGCTCCTGGCGCGACAATCGCGCAGCCCAGACTTCCGTTGGGCTGCTTGAGCGGCTCCCACGTGCGCAGCCAAGGGGCACGTGGGTCGAACTCGGCCAGGCTGTCAGCGTGCTTCGCGATCCCGATGCCGGCGACGAGCGGGGTGCCCTTGGGGTCCGTGGCAAAGGTACTCTCGAAACGGTTGAAGCTCTGTCCCGCATCCAGGATCACGCGCTTGGTTTCGGACACGCGCGCTCCTCCTCCGTCCCAAGGCGCGTAGTCGAGCTCGAACACCAGGCGAATGGGACCGTTGGCGAGCACGCGCGAGGCGGTGAAATTGCGTGACACCGCGAGCTTGCCGCCTCGGTAGACGCCGAGCCCGCCACAGCCACGCGACTTACCCACCGAGTAGAGATCGGCGCCCTCGCCGTGGTCCTGGTGATAGTCGTCGGTCAGATACCAATCGTTCACGATCAACTTGCGGACGCGTTTGGTCCACACGTCGACCCCGCTGCTGGTAAGCGGCTCGCGTGTCCACGTCTCAAGTCCGGGCCCGTACATACGATGGGCGATGCGGTCGTTTTCCCAGGCGAAGTCGTCGTGCCGCTCGCGCACGAAGCGGCCGTAGACCCGATAGTTTTCGGGCGTGGGTTGGCGGTGCGTGCCTGCCCGCACGGTGAACGTCTTGCTCGCGCGCGGGGCGAAGTCGTTCTGGAAAACGATGTCGTCC
>JADGRD010000396.1 GCA_017881285.1 Pseudomonadota bacterium
TGCTCTATCCGCTGGGCGCCATCGCCATCGTGCTCGGCTTCTACCCGCAGGCCATTCTGGGCGTCATCAGCCCGACGCTGCTCCAGCTCATCAGCGGCCTTCGGCCGATGTGACCTATCCGAGTTTTCCCGCCGAGTGAACCGCATGACCATCACCGAATTCAACATCGCGAGCGCTTCCTGGTTCAGACCCGAGCTGGTGCTGACCGCGGGCGTTCTGCTGCTATTCCTGCTGGATCTAGGCTGGAAGAAGAGCCGCTACCGGGTGCTCATCCTGACCCTTGGCGCGCTCGCGTGCATCGGCATAGCGGCCGGCTGTCTCGCCTTTCAGCCGATCGAGAGCCGCGCCATGTTCAATGGCATGATCGCCAGCGATCGCTTCGCGACGTTCTGGAAGTGGCTCTTCCTCGCCGCCGGGGCGCTCACCGTGCTCATCGCCGCGCGCTCGGATGAATTCACCTCGCCGCGCATCGGCGTCTTCTACGCGCTCCTGCTCTCGGTGGTGCTGGGCATGTTCCTCATGGCCAGCTCGCTCGACCTGGCCGATTTCTACGGCCAGCGCGCCCTCGACCTCAAGAAGCAGGGCAGCCCCGGCCATGCCCTGCAGAGCGCCTGCTTCGCCATCCACCTGCCCGAGCTACGCCATCGCTGGCTATAAGCCCGGCGACCGCCGCGCCGCCGAGGCCTCGCTCAAGTACGTCATCTATGGTGGCGTCGCCTCCGGTATCATGCTCTTCGGCCTTTCGTACATTTACGGGCTGACGGGCAGCACCAACCTGACCGCGCTGGGCGTGCGGCTCGACAACCTGGCCGCGCCGGCCTCCGCGGGCGGCCAGGCCGGTTTGCGCGCGGCCGTGATGGTGGCGGTCATCTTCGTGTTGTGCGGGATCGGCTACAAGATCGCCGCCGTGCCCTGGCACATGTGGTGCCCCGACGTGTACGAGGGCGCGCCCACCCCGTTCACGGCCTTCCTCTCCGTCGGGCCCAAGGCGGCGGGTTTCGCGCTGGCCATCCGCGTTTTCTACAGCTCGCTGGCCAGCAGCGGCGGCGCCGAGGGGGTCGCGCGCGGCCTGACCGACGTGCCCTGGCCGGCCGTGGTCGGCGTGCTCTCCGCGGTCACCATGACCGTCGGCAATCTCAGCGCGCTTCACCAGAACAACTTGAAGCGCCTGCTCGCCTACTCGTCGATCTCGCACGCCGGCTACGCCTTGATGGGGCTGGCGGCCGCCTCGCGCCTGGGCGTGCAGAGCGTGATGATCTACATGCTGGTCTACCTGGTCATGAACCTCGGGGCCTTCCTCGCGGTCATCGCCATCGCCCAGGCGACCGGCTCGGAGACCATCGCCGACTGCAACGGTCTGGCGCACCGGAATCCGTTGCTCGCCGTTACCTTCGCCGTCTTTCTCTTCTCGCTCACCGGCCTGCCGCCGCTCGCCGGCTTCACCGGCAAGTGGTACCTCTTCGTGGCCGTGCTCGACCACTACGCCGAGGACGGCGGCGGCTGGTACGTCACCCTCGCCGTCATCGCCGCGCTCAACACGGCGGTCTCGCTCTACTATTACATGCGCATCGCGCGGGCCATGTTCATCGAGAAGCCCGCCGGCGAGCTAGTCGTGCGGCCGAAGGTCACCTACCAGATCATGCTCGGCGCTTTCTCGGCCGCGCTGCTTCTCTTCGGCATCTGGTGGAATCCCATCGTCGACTGGACCAAGGCGTCGCTGACGTTTATGACGAGGGGGTAGGCCGGGGCGGAAAATGCCTTCGGCGTGGGTGGCGGTCGGGATCCGGCCGTCTGCATCCGCTCTGGGACACATCCTCGCCACGAGCCCCAGCCTGCCACGGTTTCCGACCCGCCCGCACCGACACGGTGACAAGGCGAGGTCGTGCCCCTCACACTCTGATGAAAAGCGGCGGCTTTTCGGCGACGGCGGGTCGCTTGGGTTGCGCAGGGGGTGCGTATGCGCTACGGTATGATCATACTGAGGTCAGCATGCCCATAAGCGAGCGCGTCACCGTCACCCTGCCGGCCGAGGTCGTTCGCGACATCGAGCGCCTGGAGAAGAATCGGAGCAAGTTTGTTCTCACTGCCGTCAGCCACGAACTGAGCCGGCGCCGTCGCGAGGACCTTCGCCGCTCGCTTCGTGGCTCGCATCCGGAAAGCGAGAAGCTCTCGGATGCCGGATTCGACGAGTGGGCGAACGGTCTTCCCAAGGAGGACGCGGCCGGTCTGGTGGACATGAGGGTCGGGACACCCGTTCGCTGGATTCCCGGCAAAGGCTGGGTGAGGGCGGGCAGGTGAGGCTTCTCCGCGGCACGGTCGTCCTTCTCGACTTGAACCCCACGCGCGGGCACGAGCAACGGGGTGTGCGGCCATGTATCATAGTCAGCGATCCCGAGGTGGTCGCCGACCAACGCTATTCGCTCCTCTGTATCGTCCCAGTGACGGGAACGCCCGGTCAGGGTGCGTTGTACCCGGCGCTCGGGCCCGGCCCGAGCGGCTTGACCAAGATGTCATATGCACTTATCGACCACCTCCGCTCTGTCGACAAGCGGCGTGTGCAGCGCGCGTTTGGGCTGCTCGCCCCCAGCGAGTTGCGCGCTGTTGACGATGGGCTTGCGCTATTCCTTGGGTTCGGCGACAGGCTGGCTCCCGAACCGACGCCCCACGTTCAGTAGCTCAGAGCACCGTCAAGCTGCTGCGCGAGACAAAGCTCGTTGAGTGAGCCCATGTTGTCCCTAGCCGGTGGGACGTCCGCCAGGACATCGCAGGGCAGTCCCACCGACCCGCGGGGATAGCTCTGGACGGGCCAGGCAGGGTGGTCATCGGCGACTACGCCGGGACCGGCGCGGGCAACCCGGGCGTGCCCCGGGTGCTCGTCTACTCGCTCTACCCGTAGGGCGGGGCCGGGCATAGGGGGGGACCAAGTTGACCTCCATTATCGGACGAACTGAGCGCCGATGGGGCGATGCGACAATGGCGCTACAAACGACTACGGGCCCATAGCTTGGTTGTCGGCCCTCGCGGATGGGCACCTCAATGGGTACAACGACTGGCTGGCGGCCGGCTGGAGGTTCGCCGAACGCTCTGGCTCGGCACGAACGAGCTCGCTTTTCAAACCGTGAACGCGGTCATGCTGCTGCTCCAAGCGGTGGCGGTTCTGCTCTTCGGCCTACCGGTTGATCCTGACCGGCACGCCGGTCGGGCAACTTGCGCGCGCGGCCCCGACCGCCTCGAATCCATCCCTCGTCTCTACGACGTCCTCGAAATCCAGTCTGCCGTGCCCATGTCTCCCTGAACGGACGAGGGTGACGCGGTTCTGAAGAAGGCGCGGGCGCGCGCTACATCACCGAGACGCGTCGTCTTCGTTGCGTGTAATACATCTAATTCGCTATGCGGTGTCCAGCTACTCGCAATGCCCGTCGGACCAGCGCTTTTGAAGTCCAGCCTTACGGACCCGCGGGCAGAATCCCTAGCCGGTGATTCGCCAGCGGCGGGCGCAGGATGTCCTCACTCCGCGACGGTAGGGCCTGCCCGCCCTGCCACCAGAAACCGCGCCGAGAGGCGGCGAACCGTGGGACTGTTGACGCGGGCTATGTTGACACGCTCCCCTAATCCGCACCACAAAGTTCCCGCACAGGGGCAGCGCGGTGTTAAACCTCAAGGTACGCGGCGACCCGAAGAGCGGGGGTGTCGCGGTTCTTCTTTCCCCAAATGGAGTGGTCATGATGTCGCGAAAATCATCCCTCATTCTCCCACTGGTAGTGGGGCTTATCGGTCCGCTAGCAATCGGGTGTTCGGGTTCTTCCAGAAGCCCGGGCTCGGGTGGCAGCCAAGCCCAAGGCGGTAGCAAGAATCAAGGTGGTAGCCCTGCCACGGGGGGTGGCGGTGGAAGCAACAACACCGGCGCCGGCGGAGCCAGCACCGGCGGCACCCGTACCGGTGGCACCGGCGCCGGCGGAGCCAGCACCGGCGGCACCAGCGCCGGCGGCTCCCGTACCGGTGGCTCCAGCGCCGGCGGCTCCAGCGCCGGTGGCTCTAGCGCTGGCGGCTCCAGCGCCGGTGGAACGAGCTCCGGTGGGACGGGGTCCGGCGGCAACAGCGTTGGCGCCGGCGGAACCGGTGCCGGCGGCGCGGGTGGTACCGGCACTGCGGGCGGCGCAGGCGGAACCGGTGCGGGTGGTACGAGTGCTGGAACGGGCACCTCTCTCGGCGATTGTACGAGCCCCGGTACCGTCTCGAACTTCGACGACGGCACTGCGGCGGTGAGGGACGTGGCAAAAACCGGGCTGACCGGCGCCTTGTGGGACCCGTACCACGACGCGACCAGCGGCACCATCAAGTTGGCGGTCGAGGACGGCGGCACCGGCACCTGTGGTCCGAAGGCGCTGCATATCACCGGGTCCGGATTCTCGGATTGGGGCGCCGGCGCCGAGTTCATCCTCAACGGTACTTTTGCGCCAGGAAAGTCCCAGGCGAAGCCCGCCGATCTCAGCGCCTACGTGGGAATTCGGTTCAAGGCCAAGATCGGTTCCGCACACAAGAATCCGGTTCGGATTCAAATCTCCACCCCCGACACGGAAGACATAAAGGAATCCAGCGGCAAATGTGATCCGGCCGTCGAGGGAGCTGACGGATGCTACAACCATATGGGGAAGTTCTTCTGGACCGACTCGGACAACCCCGGGCTTTCGATGCTTTCATGGCCCGATATTGC
>JADGRD010000397.1 GCA_017881285.1 Pseudomonadota bacterium
CTTTGACGCCGTTCACGTAGAGCTGGCGGAAGGCGGTTGTGCCCGCATTCGCCGCGTAGATGTTGTTGGTCGCGTCGGCCACCTTCCAGCCTTTGATGGGCTGCCCTCCCGTGACCAGAGGGCGCTCGCCCGCGTATGCCATGTACTTGACGTAGAACCCGCCGCTGCCGGAGTCGGCGTTGGCAAACGTCAAGGTGCTCGTCTGAGGATAGGTCCCGCCGCGCAGGTACACGGTCATGTCGGCGGTCATGGCGCCGTTCTTGGTGCGCACGAGATCCCGTGCCCTGGCCACCGTCCGAAGCGGCTGGGCGAACGTTCCCGGGTTCGAATCGTCGCCGTCCGGGGCGACGTAGAGGACCTCGCCGCCGCCGACCCCACCGGCCTCACCGATCGCGCCGCCACCGCCGTCCCCGGCCAGCTTGCTTGTCAAGGGATATACATCGGCACGCCAGCAACCGGTAGCGCCGACGAGGATGGCGACGGTGCCGAGCAGCGCGACGGAAATACGCGACGTCACAGCCAGGCACCGACGGTTAGGGTGAGCAGGAGATTGGGGCGCCCGGAGGTAGCGACGGCAGCATCCACGAAGTGAATGGCCACGTACGGCTCTGCCACGTGGACATGCGCCGCCAGGGTCATGTAATAGCGACGGTACAGGCGGAGACCCGCTCCCAGGCTGCCGTCGAGCAGGAACGACCATTGGTCCACGGTGTGACCTTCCGTGGTCACCCCCGGCTGGCCCTCGACCGAGGTGTGCAGTATGCCGGCGGTGAGCGCCAAGAAGGGCCACAAACGCTGGTCCGGGCGAAAGCGATAGCATCCACCCAAGACGCCGTACTGCTGGGCAAGCCGCACGCTGCCGCCCGTCGTCGCGACCGTGGGCCGGGTCGCGGAGCCTGCCAACGCAGCCTGCAATACGAGCCACGACCGAGCTGCCCAATTCACGCGCATGATCGGCAGGAGCGCAGGGCCGACGCCGTCCAGGCTCATGAGGGCTGCGGCGCCCACCTCGAGAGCCCAGCGTTCGCGATGGCTCACCGGCTGGGCCACCTCGCCCGCGGGCACCGTGGTCGTCGGTGGTTTTGCGACGGGGTCGGTGCGGCGCTGTCGCGCGGCCAAATCGACCTCGAGCAGGCCTGCGCGCAGGGCCTCGACGGCGCGCAGGGCGAGCCTTTCGGACGGGTTGGCGGTGCTCGGCTCGATGGCAACTCGAGTGACCTCGAATCGTCGCGGGCGGGTCTTCACCACCCAGACATCGACCGCCACCAAGGCATCGTCGCCAACGGTGTCGATGACGGCGCTCGCGCCGCGTTCGGCCGCCACCTGTTCCAGCCAGGTCAGCGAGTCGGCTCCCGCCAAACCACGCGCGAGCGGGCGATCGGACATCGCGACCTCGAGGCCCACCGACAGCAACTCTCCGCGCAGCCGAGTCAGCGTCTCGTTTACGTCGAAAGAAGGGCTTGGCGGGCGGACGATGGCGACGGTGGCCGCATAGACGGGCCATGTCCAGGCGAGGACCGTCGATAGGAAGATGGCAGGGCAGACGCGGTTCAAGGGGCTTTGGTCAGGGGGCGCGAATCAGCTCTCGCGCCGATCCAGCATAATTCCCCTTGGGAAAGCGACGAAGATAATCTTCGGCGATGGGTCGTGCCCGGGCCGGGCCCTCGCTCTCGTCCGTCAGCGTCATCTTTCGCCCCAGGGCTTCGCCGACGAACGGACCGGTCGGCGCACGGGTGAGATACTGGTCGTACCAGGCGATGGCCTGGGCGGTCCCGCTTTCGCGCGATTCCTCGACGCGACCAAGCAGGTAGATCGCGTCGAGCGCCCGCGGAGAGTCGGGAAAGCGCCGGCGCTCGGCCAGCAGTGCGGCGCGAGCCAAATCAGGGCGGCGACGATAACGAGCCGCATCGGCGAGCGCGAACAGATCATCGCTCGATGCCTTGCCCAAGGTCGCCTCGACGCCGACCCGCTTGACGTCTTGGAGGATGCGGTCCCAGTGGCCGCGCGCCACGTCGGCGCTCCACCTATGGTCGACCGCGCTCTTGGCGACCGTAGCTGGAACGGGCGCTCCCGACGGCGCCGCGCCGGTCGGCTGGCTGGGTACGAGCGACGGCCGCAGGTCGGGTGCGGTCATCTCCGGCGGAGCGGGAGCACCGGCGGCCTCACCGCTCGCTTGTTCCGGCCTCTCTTCGGTGATGACGGTCTCCACTTTTGCCAGGTTGACGACCAACCGCTGGCCGGCCCGCAACGCCATTTCTCCCGCCGAAACGGGCCCGCTGACCACGACACTGCCTCGTCGCAGTCCGAGCTCGAATCGCTCGCTCAACGGATCCCACGAGACCGTGAATACGGTTCCCTTGACCGTGACCAAGAATGGGCCGACATCGACCAACCACCGTCGGCCACCGCCGTGCGTGACCTGGAAAGACGCCGTGCCATGTTCGATGGCCACGTGGGCACCGTCCCGGTCGACCACGCGAATCCGGCCGCGTGTCCCGGGCGTGAGCGCGAAGGTGCTGCCCTCGTTGAACATCACGTTCATGCCGGCGTGACCGGATTCACGCAGATAACCTCCCTCGATAACACTGCCGCCATCGATCGTATAGGTAAGTGACGCAGGTTCGGCAGCGGGCAAGCGCGTCCTATACGCGGAAGCGACCTGCAAGACGACCAGCGCGCACAGCGCCACCGTGGCACCAACCAACGACCAACGCACCAGTCCGAGCCGGCGCTCCTTGCCGGAAGCGACGTGGGCAAGCAGCGTGTCGAGCCCGCGATCGAGCGCCACTGACGTCGGCGGTTCCGCGCCGTCACGGTAAAGCTCGGTCACCGCGGTGAGGGCCCGAGAGCCTTCGGGTTCTTCGGAAGTCGTCGTCATCGTCCCCACCTTTCTGCATCGCATAGACCGGCCAGGCCAGGGTCGGCGTCGATCCAACGTGACAAGCGGTTGGCAGCACGCCTCATCGATCGCTTCACCGTAGATTCCGAGATTTCCATGGTCGCGGCGATCTCCTCTACTGTCATCGATTCCACGCGTCTCAGGATGAACACGAGCCGATCGCGCGGTGCTAGGCGCTCGAGCAAGGCATGGAACTTCCGCAACAGATCGCGTGACTCCACGTCCAACGTGCCCCAGCCCTGGCCGCTCATCGCAGCAGGGTGGTCGAGGTGCAACCACCCCCGCAGTTTCTTCCGACGCAGCTCGGTCTTGAGCGCGCGGATGGTAAAGGCATAGACGAAGCTGCGCAGGCTGTCAGGCTCGCGCAGAGCCTTTGCCTTACGGAACAACCGCTGGAATACCTCCTGCCCGATGTCTTCCGCCTCGGACTGCGAGCCCAAGGTCCGTTTCGCCATCATGAGCACCATGGGCGCAAACCGTCGCCAAGTCTCCGCGATGGCCCAGACGTCCCCGGCGATTAGCCCACGTGCCAGGTCGCCATCACTGGCGGCTCGGCGGTCTTGCCCGACCACCAAATGCAAGGGAACGTGCGAAGGGTGAATTGGCATAATCCAGCGAAGACCTCAAAGCTGTAGTCGCGACATCGCTCCGGATCGGGTCACTTTCCGCGCGAGCCGTGGCGCTCTAGGTCTTCCTCCCGTGATCGACATTTTTGTTGTCCGGCTCAATGGCGCGCCGCGCCTCACGCTCGACCGCGGCAAGAGGCCGCGCTCAGAACTTGGCGTCAGGAACGACGAGATTCTTGATGTCGGCATAGGTCGACTCGATTCCGGCCGTCGCGATGGTGTTCTGCGCGCCGCTGGGGTTGCCACCGTTGTCCGTGATGGTGTTCGTCCCGGTTTGGTTCTGGGCAACGTTCGTCGGACAGTTGACCATGACGTTGTGAGCGACCGTATAGCCGGACGTTTTCTCGTCCAGGTACAGCCCGTTGCAGCCGTAGTCGGCCCACTGGCTGCACGCGTAGTCGTGGATGTAGTTGTACTGCATCTCCGAGCCCGTGCCTTGGTTGGAAAGCGTGTAAATGGCACCTCCGTCGGTCATGATCTCGTTCACGTGGTGGATGTTGTTGTAGTTGATCTTGTTGTTGGTCATCGCGGTCGTCGAGCCGGTCCAGCCATAGCCGACGGAGATCCCGGTGTAGTTGGTGTGCGAGACCTCGTTGTGCTCGATGTCGACGTACGCCGGGTAGCCCCCTCCGATGCCGACGCCACCGAAGAACTCGGTGGTCACCTTGTTGACATAGTTGTCTTTGAACGTGTCACGCGTGCAGATCTCGTTCTTGTCGCTCGGGTTGTAGGCGACGTGATACTCGGTGGTGTCGCTGGCGGTGAACTTGCCGATCGAGAAGCCGTTGCCGGCGATGTCCGTGATGGCGTTACCGATGATCATGTCGTCATGGGTACCCGAGATGAAGTCGAGGCCCGTGGCGCCCATCTGCGTGAACAAGTTCCTTTCGAAGCGCATGTGGTTGGCGTTCATGACGCTGACGCCAGCCGCTGGCCTGGCCACGGTCTGGTTGTTGTTGGACTCCGCCGTCAGGTTGTACTGGCCTGCCTGCCCATCCAGGAAGCCGTACTGGCTCGGACGCATGTACGTCGAATGCGCGAAGGTCAAGCCCTGAAACCAGAGGTAGCTCGCTTGGTCCGAGGTGCTCGTGCCTTTCACGCTCATGATGGTCTCCACCATCGGCGCGATCACCGTGGCCGTCGCCATGTCCTCGCCGGTGCGCGGCTTGTAGTAGACGGTCTTCGC
>JADGRD010000398.1 GCA_017881285.1 Pseudomonadota bacterium
AGGAAGGCGCGGCCCACGAGGGGGCGGGGCGCGCGGCCGAAGTGGCCGAGCGGCTGGCCGAGTTGCGGCGGAATATGGGCCAGAGGCCCAGCGAGGGTTCACGTTCGAGCCGCGAGCCGGTGCGCATTCCCGACGCCGAGGCCACGCGGGCGCCGCGCGAGTGGCGGCAGGAACTGATGGAGGCCATGCGCGAGAAGGCGCCCGAGAAGTTCCGCGAGGAGGTTCGCCACTACTACGAGGAGCTGGTGCGATGAAGGCCGCGGTTCTCTGCGCCGCCTGGTTGGCGCTGCCTGGGGTGGCTTTCGCCACGGGCGAGGCCACGAGCGTCGAACGCTTGTATTCCGAGTGGCGCTTCGAGGAGGCCGACCGCGCCCTCGCCGTGCTGGAGAAGACGCACCCGGCGGAGCCCGCCACGCTGGCGGCCAAGGGCTACGAGCGCTTCCTGGCCGGCGACTTCCGTGCCGCCGTCGCGGAGTACCAGGCCGCCGGCCACGGCGCCGCGCCGGCCGGGCTCAAGGACATGGTCCGGCTGGCCGAGGCATCGGCTGCGGCGGTCGAGGGGAACCTCGAACGGCGCTCGCCCCATTTCATCTTTCGCTTTGCCGCCGAGGACAAGGTGCTCGCCGACTATGGCCTCGAAACCCTCGAGGCCGCCGCGGCCGCCCTCGCGACCGATCTCGGGTTCGTGGCCTTGCGGCCGATTCCCGTCGACATCCTGCGCGGCAGCCGCGAGCTGGCCAGCATGACCACCCTGACCGAGGAGGAGATCGAGCGCACGGGGACGGTGGCGGTGTCGAAATGGAGCCGCATCATGCTCACCAGCCCGCGCGCCATGCGCCTGGGCTACGAGTGGGAGGACAGCCTGTCGCACGAGCTGGTCCACTACGCCGTCGCGGCCTTGACCCACGATCGCGCGCCGGTGTGGTTGCAGGAAGGGCTGGCCAAGTTCCTCGAACATCGCTGGCGCGCGCCCGCGGGCCTTTCGCTCCATCCCTCGATGCAACACTACCTGGCCAAGGCGCTGGCGAGCGGGAAGCTCATCGGCTTCGATGCCATGCACCCCTCAATGGCGAAGCTGCCGCGCGCCGAGGACGCCAGCCTGGCCTTCGCCGAGGTCACGACCGCCATCGCCTGCCTCTTCGCCCGCGGCAACACCGCCGCCCTGCGTGAGGTCCTGGCCACCGTGCGCGACGGCGGGGACGCGCGCGCGGCCGTGGCGCGCGCCTATGGGGGCAGCGGTTCGTGGGGCGATTTCGAGCGGGCCTGGCGCCAGTTCATGGTCGGCCTGCACTACAAGACCTTGCCCGGCCTCGAGCCGGTAATGGCGAAGTACAAGAAGAAGGGCGCGGGCGCCAGCAGCGTGCCGAGCGAGGACGACGCGGGGGGAAACAGCGGCGAAGCCGAGCGCTATTTGCGCCTGGGCAACATGATGCTCATCCGCAATCGTTTGCGGCCGGCCAGCGTGGAATACGAGAAGGGCTTCCGCCTGGCGGGGAGCAACCACTGGATCTTCGCGGTCAAGTTGGGTCGCACCTATCTGGCCCTGGGCGAGGCGACGGAGGCCGGCAAGGTCATCGCGGGCGCCGAGGCGACCTATCCGGAATTGCCCTGGCCGCATCTCATCGCCGGGCAGGCCGCGCTGGCCCAGGGCGAGGCCCGCAAGGCGGCCGATGCGTTGTTGCAGGCGCTGGCCATCAACCCCTACGATCCCAGCGTCCATTGCAGCCTGGCCGAGGCCTACAAGAAGCTGCCGGATGCGCCAGCCGGCAAGCGGGAGCGCGCCGAGCGCGATTGCCGTGAGCTCGGCAAGTAGGGCCGTCGCTTTTGTCATCGGTTCGGTTAGTAAGCAAGCATGCGAAATGAACCTTGCCTTGATCATGCGACGCACGGGGCATACCCTTCCAATGCCGCGTTGGGCCCCCATGCGTTCAGGTCATGCAGCATTCGACGACATTGGTTGGAAGGATGCGCCTGTCCTGCTTGCTTTTCCGGTCGACA
Organism: Pseudomonadota bacterium; assembly: GCA_017881285.1. GTDB lineage: Bacteria > Myxococcota_A > Polyangia > Fen-1088 > Fen-1088 > Fen-1118. The sequence goes on from JADGRD010000398.1 coordinate 1,999, forward strand.
GTAATTCCGAGGAAGGTCCGCTCGGCCACGCGCTGATTGCCGACGACACCGAGGCGTTCCTCGACGACGACGTCACGCCGGCGGTGGATTCCTTCCGCGAGCTCGAGCGCGTGTATTTCAGCGAGGAGCGCTGGGAGGAGCTGGTTCCCCTGTTCGTCGAGCGGGCGGCCTCGGTCAAGGACTCCGCGGAGCGAACTCGCTGTCTCGTCCGCGCGGCGCAACTCTTCGACACCAACCTGGGGGATCCCGACCGCGCCTTTCTCACCCTCTTGGCGGCGCTGCGCGAGGATCCGGACAACGACGGAGTGGCCTCGGAATTGGCCCGCTTGGCCACGGTTCACAATCGCTGGGACGAACTGCTCGCCAAGTGCAAGGACCTGGTGGCCGCGGCCAGTTCCGAAAGCCAGCGCGCCGAATTGCTGGTCGCCATGGCCGTGTGGTACGAGCGCGACCTGGGTAACAGCGCGGCGGCGGAGCGATCCCTCGAAGCCGCGATGTCCGCCGATCCCACCAATGTCACGGCTTTGCGCTCCCTGGTTCTCCTGCACGGCCAGCGTGGCGACTGGCATCGTGCCGCCGCCTACCTGACCTGCGCCGCGGGCAACGCGACGGATCCGGTCGACGGCGTGGAATTCGCGCTCGACGCCGCGGACATCTACCGCGACCAGTTGCACGACATGGAAAGCGCGGTGGTGCAGTACATGCGCGTGCTCGCCCTCTCGCCCGACCACCCCAAGGCCGTGGCGGCGCTGGCGGACGCGGCGTGGGAGCGCAAGGACTGGTCGGTGGCGGTCTCTTTGATCGAGGGCATGGCCGGGTCGGCGAACCAGGCCATGGAGGAATCGGCGCAGCTCTGGCAGAAGGCGGCCTGGTCGGCGCAGATGGCGGGCGACCTGGAACGCGCGCGGCAGAACTACCGCAAGGCGTACGCCATGCTGCCCTCGCACCTGCCCACCTTGCAGGCGTGGTCGCGGCTGGCCGTGGAACGCGGCTGGGGGCAGGACGTCATCACCACCGTGCCGCGCCTGCTGGCGATGCGCGGGGCGGAGATGCCGGGCGAGGAGCGCGCCGGCCACTTGCTTGCCCTCGGCAACGCGCACGTGGCCATGCGCGACCTCGAAGCGGGCGTCGCGGCTTTCATGCAGGCCCTGCGTGTGGCGCCGGATCTGCCGGGCGCGCGGCGGGCGCTGGCCCGGGTCACGGAGCAGATGGAGGGGCGTGGCGCGGCCAATGCGCTGGCCTTGGTGGAACAGTACCGGACGTTGCTGCACGGCCAACTCTCCACGGACGAGCGGTTCGATATCGTCTGCAAAATTGGCCGCCTGCAACGCGAGGAACTGGGCGATCAGCCGGCGGCGCTCGGCACCTTCCTGCAGGCCGCGGAGTTGCGCTCGGACGACGTGGGGGTATTGCACGAGCTGGTCGAGATCCACACCCAGAATCGCCACTGGTCGCGCGCCGCGGACATGCTCGAGCGGTTGGTGACGCTGACCTCGGGACGAGAGAAGGTCTGCTACCTGGTGGCCCTGGCCAGCATCCTCAACTCCGAACTGGATGCTCCCGGCGAGGCGGTCGCCATCTACGACCGCGCGCTCGACGAGGATCCCGGCGAACAGCGCACCTTCGAGCGCATCGAGCACATCCTCATCGAACGCCAGCAGTGGCGCGAGCTGACCCGCGCCTACCGCCGCATGATCAAGCGCCTGGGCGGCAAGCCGCCCGCCAACCAGCGACCCTGGTTGCGCGCCCTGTGGGGAGCGCTGGCCGACACCTATCGGCGGCACTTGCGCGATCTGCCGGCCGCGACCGCGGCCTACGAGGTATGCGTTTCGCTCGATCCCGGGGACAACCGGCAGCGGGTGGCCCTGGCCGAGGCGTACGAAGCGCAGGGACGGGAGGGATTCGCCAAGGCCGTGGCGGCGCGCGAGCACCTGCTCAAGAAGGCTCGCCGCGCGGACGCGGCGGCGGAGCAGATCCGGGCCCTGGCCAGGCTCTACGGCAAGTACGAGCAGTACGATCAGGTCTTTTGCGCCAGCGCCGCCCTGTGCGCCCTGACCAAGGCCGAGAGCCGCGAGCGCGCATTCTACGAGGTGAATGCCCCGCGGGGCGTGGCCATGGCGCGGACGGTGCTGACCGAAAGGCAATGGCAAGGGCGGCTGTGTTCCACCCTGCAAAACCAGATGATCGCACAAGTGCTGGCCGCGGCCGCGCCCGGCCTCATCACTGCGCGCGCCAAGGACGCCTCGGCCTATGGTCTCGAGCCCGGGTATCGCGCGAAGATCGCCGGGGATTCCTCGTACGTCTCGCGCCTCCTGGTCTATATCAGCCGGTTGATCGGTGTGCCGCTGCCGCTGGTCTTCGTGCCGCCGAATGCCACGGGCGAGGTCGATCTGGTGGTGTTGCTCGACGATGGCCGTCCCGTGCCCGCGCTGGTGCTCGGGCACGATCTGGTGGTCGGGCGCACGCAGCCCGAGCTGGCCTTCCTCTTGACCAAGAAGCTGGTGGGGCTGCGCGCCGATCACTTCCTGCTCTGGCCGCAACTCGTACCCAGCCAGAGCGAGTTGCAGGTCATCCTGGCCGCCGCGATCCGCTTGGTGCAGCCGAAGTTCGAGCTGGCCGGCACCGATGCGGCGGCGGTGCGCAAGTACGTCGCTTTCTTCCACAAGGCCTTGCCGCAGGCGCAGATCGAGCGCATCGC
>JADGRD010000399.1 GCA_017881285.1 Pseudomonadota bacterium
ATCGAAGCACCGCCGAGCTTCGTGGCCCACATCGAGAAGATGGTCGAGGAGCGGCTGTAGTCACTCCGGCCACGGCCACGTCTACGGCCACGACCCTCTGCGGCTATCGCGGGATTAGGGGCAGCACCGCGCTGTAGACGCGGACGCGATTCCGCGCGACGATAAAGGTGCAGGAGAAACCGGACGATTCTGAGGTAAGGCACACCATGAAACGACTTGCAGCCGCATGGATTCCCCTCATTGCCCTGTGCGCCGGTTTCGGCTCGGCCGGCCGCGCGTGGGCCCAGACCGCCGACGAGTACGTGCTGATTCTCCTCGATCGAAGCGCGAGCATGGGCGATTCCGCGGTGACCGGCGCAACCACCCCCGCCTTCTGGGATGGCGCCATCGCCGCTGCCCAGAACTGGGTCCAGCAAGACAAGCAGACCCTGAAAGGCGACACCCGGCCGACGCGCGGCTATGCCGTGTGGACGTTCCTTGACGACATGTGCACCTGCCCCGGCAATGTGTGCGGCTGCCCGAACACGCAGAAGAACGTGAAGCAGGTATGGCCGCTTGCGGCCACGGACTGCGGCGCTGGCGGCAGCTTCGAGAGCGCCAATGACATGTGCGTGTTCCCGGCCGGCGAGGCGGGCGACAAGTTGTACGACCTGCTCAAGAACAAGGTCCTGCCTGCCCTGACCAAGCAGCGGCCGGGCTCGCACAGCAACACGCCGCTCGCGGAGAGCCTGTGTCTGGCCGTGGAAAAGCTGCAGGCCAGCGCGCACGACAAGCCCAAAACGCTCGTGCTCGAAACTGACGGCGGCGACAGCAGCAGCGCCTCCGCGTGCTCCGGGTTCGGCTCCGTCGCGCTCCCCGGCGACGCCTTTAGCAAAAAAAACGAGGGCTGGGGCCTGACGGCGGGAAGTTGGCAGGATTCCTTCTTGCGCCGGACCATCCGGATCGGACGCTTCCCGCCCCGGCTCGACGATCCGAGAGCCAACGCCTCCCAGGAAAAATCCGCGGTGAATTTCGGCCGTGGCGTACTCCTCCCGGGCGAGAAACTGCCAGCGACGCTGCAAATTCGCGCGGATCTCCACTATGCCATCTGCGATCCAGCGAGCCCGTCGAGCTCGCCCTGCGCCGAGACCGACCGCTCGGCCGATGCGCCGGCTCGAGAGCTAGCGGCCAAGAGCGGACCCAAGCGACCGTCCATCCATCCGGGAGAGCTTTCCTTCTTCAAGGCGCTCGCCCAGGGCATGCCGAATTCAAGCATCCGGGAATTCGTCCGCGTTCCCGCTTCGTCCCTGGGAATGAAACACAAGATCGCCGGCGACGTGGACGACAGCGGCTGCGTCGACGAGGCCGACCTGCAGCTCATGACCAGCAAGGACGTCTGGTTCGCACGCGCGGTCGCGCCTGCCAAGGACGCCATCCGCGCGGATCTGAACCGCGATGGCTGGGTCAACCAGAAGGACGCGAGCATCCTGCTTTCGACCTGGGGCAAGGGGTGCGGCAAATCGGCGGGCAAGAAGCCAGCCATGCCCGAATAGCAGGCAAGGGGCAAAGCCCGTCATCGAATATCTGCTCGCGCACGGCGCCGACCTGCGCGCGAAGACCGTCGCGGGTGAATCGGTGCTGGACATCTTCGCCACCCCCTGTGCCTCGGATCCCCAGGCGTGCGAGCCCGAATCCGAGGCCAGGCGGGTATCTCCAGCGACCATGAGGGGATATCCAGCATCCCAAGCTTGAAATCTCGTGAGGACCATTGGTACCACCGCTCTCGGCGCCGTTTCTCTGCTTCCGGCCCTGGCCGGCTGCTCGAACGACTTCGCCCCCTACTCCCAGCTCGACCGGCTGCGCGTTCTGGGCATCCAAGGCGAGCCGGCCACGCCGCTGCCCGGCGAGACCGCGGTGCTCTCCGCGCTCACCTACGCGCCGGCCGGGGAAACCGCGGCCTATCACTGGAGCTGGTGTCCGGCCGCCGCAGCGGTTGGTAGCAACTACGTTTGCCCGCTCGATCGAGCGCAGGCCAGCCAGGCCTTCGCCGCAGCGCTCGACCCCAGCGCGAATGCGACGCTCCCCAGCCTCGACCTGGAAAACGCGACGACGGCCGCGTTGACCAATCCCTTTGCCCCGTCCGCGCTAGCCAGCCTGTGCGCCACGGGTCTGGATTCGCCGACCTATTCGCAGAGCTTCGACTGCGAGGGCGGTTTTCCGGTGACCATCGTGCTCGTCGTCGCCACGGCGTCGGCCTCGCTGCGCGCGGGCTTCGTGCTCCGGTTGCCGGTCGGCGACACACCCGAGCTCAACCAGAACCCCTCCCCGGCTGGACTGCAAGTGGCGAGCGTGGCGCTGACGGATCCGCCGGCGACCGTCAAGCTCTCAGCCGGGCAAACCGTCGACCTGCACGCCGACATCCCCCTCGACGCCATCGAGGTGCGCTCCATCCCGCCGTCCGAGGGGCCGCCCGGCCAGCGCTTGGAGCGGCTGACCGCGAGCTGGTTCGCGGACAGCGGCAAGATCGACAAGGCGAGAACCTCCTTCATCGACGGCGAGACAAGCCTGGACCAGACCTCGCAGAATCGCTGGACCGCGCCCAAGGCGGCCGATTGGCCGGCGAGCGGCCAGGTGGAATTCGCGGTGGTCCTGCGCGACGACCGCGGCGGCGTGGGCTGGCTGGTGAGGCAAGTCGTCCTGGAGCTGGGGCCATGAGCTGGCGACGAGCATCGTTCGTGCTGCTGATCGCTGCCGCCTGGTCGCCCAGGGCATTCGCCGTCGAGGAAACCGAGGCCGCCTCGGGCAAGCGCAGCACGCGCGAGACCTTGGATGTGTTTCACCTGAGCAAACAGCCGAGCCTTAAGCGAACCGCGGCGCCGGTCTATCCGCCAGCGGCGCTGGAACGCGGGATCGCGACCGAGGTCACCTTGCTCATCGACATCGACGAGCGCGGTGAGGTGGGCGCCGCGGCCCTGGCCGAGCCGGTGGCAGCCCCGGGGCTCGGCTTCGAGGAGGCCGCTCTCGAGGCGGCGTACGACCTCGGCTTCGAGCCCGCGGAAATCGACGGCAGCCCCGTGGCCGTGCAGGTCACCTACCGCTTCAAGTTCAAACCGCCGGCCAAACCGGCGCCCGCCCCGGTGCTTCCCGACGCGGGCGCGGACACGGGCGGGCTCGCATACGACGGCGGGTCGCCTGGTGCGGACCGCGGAATCCTGCCGCCCGGGCTCACCCTGCGCGGACGCGTACTCGAACGCGGGACCCGCGCGCCACTGGGCGACGTCACGCTGCTCGTCTACCAGGAGAGCGCCGACGCGGGTGAGCCCGCGAACGCGCGCGAGCTCACCAGCGGCAGGGACGGAACCTTCGCGGCAGAGGATCTGGCGCCAGGACGCTGGACGCTGCTCATCGACAACCCGGGCTACACGGCCTTCAAGTCCACCGAGGACCTGCGCCCGGGCGAGCTGGTCACGGTCACCTACTACCTCGAACGACTGTCGTCCAATCCCTACGACGTGGTCGTCACCTCGGTGCGGCCGCGCAAGGAAGTCAGCCGCACCGTGGTCGACCACCAGGTCATCGACAAGGTGCCGGGCGCGGCCAGCGATCCCCTCGCCGTCGTGCAGGACCTGGCCGGCGTGGCGCGCGTGCCGTTTGGTTCGGGAGACATCATCGTGCGTGGCTCGGCGCCACGCGACACCAAAGTCTTCGTGGCGGGCGCCGAGATCCCGACGGTCTACCACTTTGGCGGCCTGCGTAGCGTGCTGCCCCTCGCCGTGGTCGAGAGCCTCGACTTCTACCCGGGCAACTTCTCGCCCTACTACGGCCGCGCCACCGGGGGCATCATCGACGTGTCGCTCAAGCGGTTGCAGCCCAGCCGCCCCGGCGGCTACGCGGACGTGAACCTCTACGATGCCGGCGCCTATCTGGAGATCCCGCTCGGTGACCGCGCCGTGATCGCCTTCGCCGCCCGCCGCAGCTACGTGGACACCTTGCTGCGGGCCTTCTTCCCCAGCGATGCATCCGTGGCCTTCGCCACCGCGCCTCGCTACTACGACTATCAGCTCGTCGGCCAGTACCGTCCACGGCCCAGCCACGATTTCCGCTTCATGCTCTTCGGCTCGGACGACCGGCTGGCCCTGCTCTTCAAGCAGCCGGCCGATTTCGATCCGCAGGCGGGCGGCAACCAGTTCGGCCTCTCGACGACGTTCTACCGCTCGCTCTTCTCGTACACCTACACGCCGAACCAGCGCTTCAGCAACACGGTTCGCATCTCGCAGGGCCGCGACTGGCTGGCCTTCGGCATCGGCGTGCTGTCGTTCAGCGTCGATTCCTACACCAGTCAAATGCGCGACACGGCACGCTTCCGTTTCGGGGACCGCGTGGCGCTGTCGGTTGGCGGCGATCTGTCCTTCCTGCGTGGCAACGGCACCATCGCCCTGCCCCCGCGCCTGAAAGAAGGACAACCGCCGGCCAACACCGATTACTCGGCCATCCGGCGCGCCGTGTTCTCAGGCCTCGACTGGTGGTCGCCCGCGGCCTTCACCGAATTCGAGCTGCGCCCCTGGACGAGCTTGCTGCTCGTGCCCGGATTCCGCATCGACTACTTCAGCCGCATCGACGAGTCGACCTTCGAGCCGCGCATTGCCGCCCGCCAGAACCTGGGCGCGTCGGTGGTCGCCGAGGCCGGCGTCGGTCTATTTCACCAGGAGCC
>JADGRD010000400.1 GCA_017881285.1 Pseudomonadota bacterium
ACGTGATTGACAGCCGCGGCTGGCTGTCGGCCGATTTCCACGTCCACGCCGCGCCATCGCCTGACTCCATCGTGCCGCTTTCCCATCGCGTGCTCGAGTTCGTGGCCGACGGCATCGACATGATCGTGTCCACCGATCACAACGTGGTCACCGACTACGCGCCCACCATCAAGACCCTGGGTTTGGGCGCGCTCATCACCAGCGCGCGCGGCGACGAAATCACCACCAACGGCTGGGGTCACCATGGCGCGTTTCCGTTGTCCCAGGATCATTCGCTCGCCGGACAGGGCGCGGTTCTGACGCATGGGCACAACGCCAAGGAAATCTTTGCCCATGTGCGCGAGCACGCGCCCGAGGCGGTGATCGACGTGCACCACCCGCGCCTCGACCGGGGCATTGGCTATTTCCTCCTCGGCGAATTCGATCCCCACTCGGATCGCGCCGGCCGCCCCGGCTTCTCGTTCGACTTCGACGCCCTCGAGGTTCTGAATGGCTACCAGGATCCCGCGCGCAAGAGCGTGGATCGCGTCATCGACGACTGGCTGGGCTTGCTCAACCACGGGCACCTGGTCACCGCCACCGGCAACTCCGACACCCACCACCTGACCTACAACATGGGCGGCTACCCGCGAAACTACGTGCGCGTGACGGACGACCGGCCCGACCACGTCACACCCCAGGAGGTCGCGACCGCGGTGAAGAACCATCATGTCTTCTTCACCACCGGTCCCTTCGTGCGATTTCATGCCGGGAAAGGCGACATCGGTGACCTGGTGCCCACCCCCGGCGGCAAGGCCAACCTCGACATCGAGGTCGACGCCGCGCCCTGGATCTCGGTCAGCCGCGTGATTCTCTACGTTTCGGGCAAGGAGGCCAAGCGCTGGCCGATTCCCGAAAGCCAGGAGGTCGTGCGCTTCCGCGTGCGCTATGCGATCAACCTCGCTGGCGATGGCTACGCAGTGCTGCGCGTCGACGGCGACAAGATCATGGCCCCCGTCGTCGGCGACAACCGCAACTTTGGCGTGTACCCGCTGGCCCTGACCAACCCCATCTTCTTCGACGTGAATGGCAACGGCCGCTACGACCCGGAGCACGCGCACGGGCCGCACTAACTACCTACAACTGTAATACCGGTTGATGGCGTCGACCGCACGGTACGCGCTGACCTCGCGGCAGCCGGCGAGGGCGAAGCGCTCGGCGATGGCGCGACCGCTTTCCGGGGACGAAACCTCGACACAGGCGAGCTCGGGCCGATAGCGGCCGAGGTCCAGGCCCGCGAGCGCCGTGGGTTCGGCACCCTCGACGTCCATGGAGAGAAAATCCAGGCGCGCGACCTTTTCCCGGCGGAGCAGATCGTCGAGCGCAATGGTCGCGACCTTGCGCCTTTCGTAGGTGCCGCCGCGCGGATCGGTGCCCGACCCCGACGAGAAATTCCGATCCTCGCTCACGAAGAAATCGTGCGAGCCCTCGCTCTTATTGCCGGCGAAGTAGGCAAAGAAGTGAGCTCGCGGCCGCTCCTGTGCGTAGTCCCCTGCGTATTCAGCGACCGCGTCGACCGCGATGCCGGTCCAGCCCAGGTGCCTTTCCAGGAAGTAGGTGGTGCTGTGGCGGATGGGATCGCCGGCCCCCACGTCGAGAAAGAAGCCACCGCGGCGATCCGCGAAGAAGGCGCGGATGAGGGTCTCCTCGTCATCTTGCGAGTAGAGGGGGCCGCCGTAGATCCGTTGCAGGGCAGCCAGGTCGACCTTGGTGGGAAGCGCACGCGGCGCGTGCGCGCCCGGCCGGCAACCAACGGCCGGGCCGCCCAGCAGGACAGCCACCAAGGCTATCCTGCCGAGCCGTCGAGCGGGGCCTGAGCCTTTTACTGCCACCTCGAGGGGCGTGGACCCGTGCTTGGAGCGGGAGCCGGGGCCGGGGCAGCGGCCGGAGCGGGGGCCGGAGCCGGAGCGGGTTTCGGGGCAGGACCCGGCGCCGATGCCGGAATGGGCGCGGGCGTCGCGGCTGGCGCGTGCGCCGGGGCTGAGGGCGGCACCGGTGGGGCTGGCACGTCTACCGAGCCGGGCGCCCGAGGGGACGGCTTCTCGGGCGCGGCCGTCGGCGTGGGCACATCCAGGAGCGGGAGCATTGGCAAGGGGTGAATCTCGACGGCGGAGCCCGTGAAGATCGGAATGAGCAAGGCGTTTCGTTTGGTGTCGAGACCGATGGCCGCCGGCGATGCGACTCCGGAAATGACTTCGGTGAACTCGCCGCCCGGTACGCCGCGATAGATGGCCGCGGCCTCCCAGCTCGAAATCAGCAGCGAACCATCGCCCAGCCGCACGATGCCGTCGAGGCTGCCTCGGGGCAGCTTGGACACCGAGCCGAGCTCGCCCTTGTAGTTGACGTGGATCAGCTCGTTCTTGCCGAGAGAGACCGACCAGATGCCGCTCGCGTCCGCCAAGATGCCGTTCGGCCAATTCAGAGTCCTGTCCTTGACGAGTGGCTTGACAGAGTGCTTCTTGAGATCGAGCTCGTAGATAGCGTCAGCGCCCGTGCCCGAGAAGGCGCCATCCTTGATCTTCACCGCGCTGTCGGACACGTAGACAACCTTTCCGTCGGGCGATACCGTCAGGGCGTTGAGGAAGACCGCGTCTTTGACGGCGATCGTGCCCTTCGGCTTCCCCGTCTTGCGGTCGAACTTACGGACCGTGTCCAGATCCGCGACGAAGAGCAGATTGCCAACGATGGCCATGCCCTTGGGCGCGTTGAGCTCGGCGCCCTTCTTGCCGCTGTCCACCCACTTGAGCTCGATGATCTTGCCGTCGGGGCCGATCTTCGAGATGAAGCCGTTCTTGTCGGCTGCCGTCGGATCGCCGTTGATGTTGCTGACGAAGTAGACATCCTGGTCCGCGTCCCACAGAACGCACTCGGGCGTTTGCAGCCCGGCGTCCTTGAGGACGATGGTGCTGGAGGTGGGCGCGGGCGCGGCCGGCGGCGGAACCGGCGCCGCGATCGGAACGGGCGCGGGCGCGGTGGCGAGCGGGGGCGCGACAAACATCGGGCCCGGCTGCTGCGCACAGGGGCAGGGCGCGGGCGCCGGGCAGTGAGAGCAGCCGGCGGCAAGAGTCAGAGCAGCGGTGCCAAGCAGAACGGGGATCGAGCGGCTGGAACGGTTCATTCTTCACCTCTCCTAGTTGCTGTGCGCGCAGGTCGTTGGCGCTGCGCAGGGCGCAGCCTAGTCCGGAGAGGCCCGGAACTACAACCATTTTGCGCGCTGCCTCCCGCGCGATTCGAATCTGGCCGATGCCTACGGCGTCGAGACGCGGCGGTTCACCGAACAGGTGAGACAAGTGCGAGACGGCTTCTCGATGACTTCGCCCGAGGAGTGCGTCCGGACACGGAGGTGGCCGCGCGCGCCTGGCACGCTAAACTCTCGCGAGGCGATGTCCCCCATGTCCGAGGATGGCTGCCTGGAGATGCACAGCTCGCCAGCGCTAACCTTCGCGACCGAGCAGACTAGCTTTCAGCTCTTCGAACAGGCTTACCTCCATGCGCTGGTTCCTCCGCGCCACGAAACGCTCGAACACCACGTGGAGCTCTTCCTCGAGTCGGACATTTGCTTGTCCATCCCCACGCCGATGGAGCTCGATCTGCAGTTCACGACAGGCGTAGCCGACGCACACGCAAGGTCGGTGCGCCACCGCGAGCGAGCAGCCCGCAGGTCCACGAAACGCGCAACCCCTGTGACTGGCGCGCGGCGGTTTCAGGTGGGCGGGTGTCGTGCCGGCAAGCCTGAGCGCCGCCAACTCGTGATCGGAGAAGAGATCTCGCGTGTGTGCCGAGCAACAGTGCCCGCCGGGCCAGTCCGTAGATTCCGGCTGCCCACACTGGGCGCACGCTTCGACCGGAGCAAACTGCGCTGCCAACTGTTCGCGCAGCTCGCGTAGGCTCAGGGCGAGTTGCTCTTCCTCAGGGCTCGCGACACCTGGTCCGGCCTGCGCCAAGAGCTGACGACGAAGGTCGTAAAGCTCGTCGGCCCGCGTGCGGGGGCCCAGCAATCGATCCAGAACGTACTTTACCGATACGAGCACGCGCGCAAGCATACAACTCTTCTGCTCCAGTTGTTCATGAGCTCCGTGATCCCGCGACAAGCGCAGCGACGTCGCGGGATGGGAAAGCTAGCCACCACGGCCGGTTGACATAGCAGGCGCTATCGGACATCCTGAGATTCGATACGGCGACAGCAAGGTAGAAGAGTTCGACCAGCAAGCACGCAGTGAGCGACGCCAGAAGGAATCGAGTCTCGCGGAAATTGGTTTGGGCTTTCAAGACATCGGGGAATGCGTCGTGAAGGTTTTCCACTCCACACAGCAGCTCTGCAGAGGCGTTCTCGCGATTGGGATGGTCCTGTCAGGCGCATGTTCGTCCCGGGCCATGCCCAATCCTTCCAGTCCCGCAGTGCTCGGCAACCGGCAGATACTGCCCGATTTCGAGGCAGATCCGTCGGCCCGGGTTTTCAACGACGAGCTCTGGATCTATCCCTCGCATGACATTGCCGGCAGCAACGATTGGGTCATGGTCGACTGGCACGCGTTTTCATCCACCGATCTCGTGCACTGGACGGACCATGGAATCATTTTCCAGTTGAGCGACCTGAGGTGGGCCAATAGCCATGCGTGGGCGCCCGACTGCATCCAGCGCGC
>JADGRD010000401.1 GCA_017881285.1 Pseudomonadota bacterium
GGTACCGCGGCCTCGACCGGTGCGGGCGCGGGTTCCGGAGCCGGCGGTGCGACCGCCGCAGGCGTAAGACTTTCCCCAGGCGTGGGCCAGGGCGGCCCGGCCGCCGCGTCACTCGGTCGTGGTTTCTTGCTCTGCTTTCGTTTGGCCATCGCTCGGGTCTTGCGCCGCGTCCGTGGACGCAGGGGGAGGGACGGAGATTACATCTTCTTGGGGCAAAATGCGGGCGGTATCGTTCTCCGCGACAGCCGGCACGTTGTCCGCGACGGCGGGCGCGGCGGCCGGCGGGCTCTCCTCCAGTTGCGCTTCGCCCCCGGCCTCCTTGACCGAGGTGATGGTCAGGTTGCGCGCGTCGGCCAGGCCGGCGCCCTCGACCTTGGCCAGAAAGAAGGCGCCCGTGGCTTCCTGCTGGAGGATGCGCACCACGCGCAGGCGGGCCAGCTCCAGCACCGCGAGCAGCGAGACCACGACTTTGTGGCGCAGCTCGGCCTCGGGCAAGTCCTTGCCGATGAGATCCTCGAAGTGGATCATGCCCTGGCCCGCCTCCAGCAAATCGACGAGCTGGTTGATGCGGTCGCTGATCGAGATGCGATCCACGACCACGTCGTGGGTGTGGACTGGCTTGGTCTTGGCCAGGACTTCTGCCCAGTGCTCGAGCAGCTTCCACACGGAATGCTCGGCCAGTCCCGCCTCGCCTTCGCTCTCGACAACCACGCCGCGAACGAAGACGTTGCGGCCCTCGATGGGCCGGCTGCCCAGGTGCCCGGCCGCGTGCTTGTACTTCTGGTACTCGAGCAGGCGGCGAATGAGCTCCTCGCGCGGGTCGATGGGTTCCTCGCCGTCCTCGCTGGGCTCGAGCGGTTCGGGCGAGGGCACGAGCTCGCGCGACTTCAGGTAGGCCAGGTGCGCGGCCATGACCAGGTAGTCGGCCGCGACCTCGACCGACATGTTCTGCATCAGCTCGAGGTACTCGATGTACTTCTGGGCGATGAACGCGATCGAGATGTTGAGGATGTCGAGCTCGTGGGTCTGGCAGAGGTGGAGCAGTAGATCGAGCGGCCCCTCGAATTCGGGCAGGCTGACCCGGTAGGCCGGATGGCCCGCCGCCTCGGCCGCCGATGCCGCGGGGGGTGGGTCGGCGCCGCCGCGTGCGTCTTTCACGATCCCACCGCCAGGTTGAGGCCCAGGAGCCAGTACGGCGTGATGACCTTGATCGGATAGGCGATGACGTTCATGACCGGCAGGCCCAGCGAGGGGCTGAGCACGAGCAGGATGAGGATGATGCCGCCGTAGCGGGCCAGGAAGTCGACCACATTGTGCATGGAACGCGGCAGCAGCCAGGCCAGCACCGAACCGCCGTCCAGCGGCGGGATGGGAAGCAGGTTGAAGATCATGAGCGAGATGTTCAACCGCACCAGGTAGTTGAAGATGGTATCGAGCAGGTGGCCGGGCGCGCCCAGGCGGGCGGCCACGACGATGACCACCGAAACGAGCAGCGCCATGACCAAGTTCATGAGCGGTCCGGCGATAGCCACCAGCATCCGGCCGGTGCTCATGCTGAAGCGGCGGGTGAAGGCCGCCGGGTTGATTTGCACGGGGCGGCCCCAGGCCAAAAGCGGCGCCGAGGTGAAGGCCATGATGAGCGGCATGAGGATGGTGCCAATGGGATCGATGTGGTGCTGCGGCGCCAGGGTCAGCCGGCCTTGCAGGCGCGGCGTGGGGTCGCCCAGCCGGTTCGCCACCCAGGCATGGCCGAACTCGTGGGCCGCGATGCATAGGATGAACGCGATCAGATAAAGGATCGCGCTCTGGAGTTGGTCCATGCCGATGTTCAATGCCTGTCTCCGCGGGAATGCCGCCTTGAACTCTATAGCCGACTGACTCCGAGCCGGTCAACGCGAAGTCACGCGCGCGGGTGGAACTTGTCGTAGACGCTGCGCAAGTGGGCGCGCGACAAGTGCGTGTAGATCTCGGTGGTACCGATGTCGGCGTGGCCCAGCATGGCTTGCACCGTGCGCAAGTCGGCGCCGCGTTCGACGAGGTGGGTCGCGAAGGAATGGCGCAGCTTGTGCGGCGAGATGTGCTTGCGGATACCGGCCGCGCGCGCGTGGGCGTCGATGATCTTCCAGAACCCTTGCCGGGTCATGCGGCGGCCGAGCCGGGTCAGGAAGACGAAGTCCGCGCTCGGGGCCGCGCCCGCGGGCGAGAAATGGGGCCGCGCCGTCTCGAAGTACGACCGCAGCGTGGCCACCGCTACCTCGCCCAGCGGCACGATCCGCTGCTTCTTTCCCTTGCCGAAGGCGACCAGGTAGCCGGCCTCCAGGTTGAGGTCGGCAAGGCGCAGCTTCACCAGCTCGGAAACGCGCAAGCCGGTGGCATAGAGGGTTTCCAGCATGGCCGTGTCGCGCAAGCCGCGTGGCGTAGCGCGGCCGGGCGCGGCGAGCAGGCAGTCCACCTCGTCGAGGGAGAGGAACACCGGCAGTTTGCGTCCGAAGCGTGGCAGGTCGATCTCCTCGGTGGGATTGGTGTCGCAAACGCGCTCGACGCGCAGGAACTTGAACATTTGACGCTGCGCGATAAGGGCGCGCGCCTGCGAGCGCGACGACAGCTCCGCGGTCGTGAGCTTGGCCAGGTACTCGAGGATGTCGAGGGGCCGCACCGCGCGGACGTCGTCGATGCCGCGCCCGGCGAGGAAGCGCGCGAAGGCGGCCAGGTCCTGCCCGTAGGCCGCGACCGTCGCGACGGACAGCTCGCGCTCGACCCGCAGATGGTCGAGGAACTGCTGAATCGCCAGGTCGACAGTCAGGCCCACACCGTCCATCGTGGGTCCAGCTCCCTGGCCGCGCAACTTTCTCGCGCGAACCCGTGCTAACGTCGGCGGCCATGAAGATGCGCATCGCGGACCGGGAGCTCGCGTATGAGCGCTACGGAAGTGGCCAGCCGCTCGTGCTTGTGCACGCCTTTCCCTTCGACGGCCGCATGTGGCGTGGGATCGCGCAAGCCTTGGGAGCCAGCCACCGCGTCATCCTGCCGGATATGCGCGGCTTCGGAGAATCGGCTCTAGGGAGCGGCGACCCCTCCATCGCCGACATGGCCGACGACATCGCGGCCTTGCTCGACCACCTGAGCATGGCCCGGGCCACCGTCGGCGGGCTGTCGATGGGCGGCTACGTCGCGCTGGCCTTCGCCGCTCGGCACCCCTCGCGCCTCGAACGCCTGATTCTCGCCGACACGCGCGCCACCGCCGATTCCGAGCAGGCCCACGCGGGCCGCGCGGGCGCGTTGGCCCTGGTCGAAAAAGAGGGTGTTCCCGCGTTGGTCGAGCGCCAGCTCGCGGTCCTGCTCTCCCCGTCGGCGAGCGAGGCGTTGCGGCAAGAGGTGCGCGAGTTGGGTCAGCAGAGCCCGGCCGGCGTGTGCGCCGCCATCCGCGCCTTGCGCGACCGCCCCGATCGCCAGGCCGAGTTGTCGGCCATCGCCTGCCCGACGCTGGTCATCGCGGGCAAAGAGGACAAGCTCTCGCCGCCCGCCGACATGGCGGCCTTGGCGCGGGCGATTCCCAACGCGCGTTTGACGGAAATCGCCGGCGCGGGACACCTAAGCAATCTGGAAAACCCGGCGGAGTTTATTGCGGCGATTGCCAATTTCATGTAGCGGACGAGGAGCCATGTCGCGAATCACGAATCTCCACTTTCTGTCGTCCACCCTTCTCGTGCTTGCCGCCTGTTCCAGCACTTCGGCCTCGTCGAGCAGCCCGACCACGGTCGTGACCGACACCTTGGGCGTGCAGTTCTCGGTGTCCTGTTCCGGCCTGTATTGCCTCCTGACCTCGAACGATCCCAATGTCGTTCCCACCTCGTGCGATGGCGCCATTGGCACCGACACCTTTGCGCTCGTCTGGGCCAGGATCCTCACCGTGCACGTCTTGAATGTTCCGAGCACCGGCAGCATTCAGGTGAACGCCGCGGAGCCCGGACACCCCGTCGTGTGCGCCAGTGACACCGACTGCTATTCCCCAGGATTCGTGAGCGCCGGAAACGGGGCCACCTATGCCTGCCAGAGCGGTCTCTGCCAGGCAACCCAGATGTGCTCTGGTGGGGTCTGCCAGACTCCGCCTGCCCTTACCACCAACGATGTCATCACCCTTTGCCAAGCCGACATTCCTTGGCCGAAGTCCTGCCCGTACATTACATCGCCGCTTTTCGCCAACCGTTTGGTCGAGGTCGCGGCAAGCTGCGGCGCGAATACATATTGCGCGAGTGTTCCTGGTGATTGCCGCCAACCCACCGCCGCGCCTGCGGCCGATGGCGGCCAGCTGGCCACGCCTGGCGTGGACGCCGGGTTGTAACCGTGGTTGCAAACTCGCCTGGACAATCACGTGATGCCGGCTACACTTGCAGGTGATGCTGTTTTCGCCACATGCATGGAGTCAACACTGGGCGGAAACACGTGAGCATGAGCCACCGGCGGCGTCTAGACGGGTCGCGCTTCGTCGCTTCGCCGGCCCCGCCTCGTACGTGGGCAAGATGGATCCCATGCGCGTCGCGCACCTGACCGACCTGCACGTCGGCCGCGTGACCCCCTTCGCGATTCAGCGCGAGGCCCAGGCTCTGGTCAACGCCCAGAATCCCGACCTGGTGCTGGTCACCGGCGATTTCGTCTGCCACAGCCAGCTCTACCTCGA
>JADGRD010000028.1 GCA_017881285.1 Pseudomonadota bacterium
GGGCGTCCTACTTCGTGATGGAGTACGTGCGCGGCAAGACCCTGGCCGAGTTGCTCGAAAGGGACGGCCCGTTGCCCTGGGGCGACGCCCTCGAGTACGTCATCCGGACCGCGCGCGCCTTGGCCGCGGCGCATACCCGCGGGATGATCCACCGCGACGTGAAGCCGTCGAACCTCTTGCTCGGCGAGGTCTCTGCCCCTGCGCAGCGGCCCGAGATCAAGGTAGCGGATTTCGGCCTGGCCACCTCGGGCGAGCAGGCCGCGGGACGTTTCGCGGGCACGCCATACTACGCGGCGCCCGAGCAGCTTGGCGGGGCGGCGCCGGACTTTCGCGGCGACGTCTACGCGCTCGCCATCACGTTCCACGAATTGCTGACCGGGCACGTGCCATTCAAAGCCGACAGTCTGGAAGCCATCGCCGAGATGCATCGCTCGGCGCCGCGGCCGCAGATCGCCAACCCCGTCGCGCCCTGGCGGTTGCGCCAGCTCATCGCCGAGATGATGGACCCCGACCCGCAGCGGAGGCCGGAGAGCTACGATGCCCTGCTCGCGCGTCTGGAATCGGTGCGACCGAAACCGCGTATCGCGGGGGGGCTGCTGCCGCGGGCGGTGGCCCTGGCCATCGACATCATGCTCTTCGCGCCCATCGGGCAGATCGCCGCCGCCGCGCTGTCGTGGTCGCAGCAGGCGGCGACCCAGATCTGGCTGTTGATCTTCAGCAGCTACTACGTCATCGCCCACCGGCTGTGGGGCAAGACCCTGGGCAAGCGGTTGCTCGGGCTGCACGTGGTGGGCACGACCCGGCGGGTGCGCGTGCCGGGGCTGCTTTTGCGCTTTGCGGTAGAGTTCTGGGGGCCGCTCGCGGCGCTGGCCATGATCAGCCTGCAGATCGGCGCGGTGACCGACATGGTGGATGTCAAGAACCGGCTCATCGGCGCCGTGGGCGCCAGCCCCATGCCGATCTGGGATCGCAGCGTGGATGTCGTGTTGCGTACGATGCTGGTGCCCAACATCATCGTCGCGGTGCCCTGGCTGGCCGGGTTTCTCTTCGCACTCGTGGATCGCAACCGTCAGACGCTGCACGACCACGCCGCGCGAACGCGCGTCATCTACGAAATCCGCGCCCTCGATCCGGACCGTCGCGCCGGCGCATGACGGATCTTCACCACAGAGACCACAGAGGACACAGAGGTCGGACGAGAATGGAATAGTTCGGATCCGGCTCCGGAACCCTTCCCCTTCCGGTCCGGCTCTGTGCTCGCTGTGCTCTCTGTGGTGAATTCCGATCCGTTTCCCCGGCGCTGCTCAATTCGCGCAAGTCTGCTAAGGTGGGCCGTGTGAATACGGAACGACTGCGCTCCCTGCTCGCCGCGGTGAAGGACGGCGCAACGCCGATCGACGAGGCCCTACGCGAGCTGCGTGACTTGCCCTTTCGCGCGCTCGGGTTCGCGCACGCCGATACCCACCGCCATCTGCGCAGCGGATTTCCCGAGGTCATTTTCGGCACCGGCAAGACGACGGCGCAGATCGCGACCCTACTTACCGAG
Organism: Pseudomonadota bacterium; assembly: GCA_017881285.1. Classification (GTDB taxonomy): domain Bacteria; phylum Myxococcota_A; class Polyangia; order Fen-1088; family Fen-1088; genus Fen-1118. The sequence continues at coordinate 1,547 of JADGRD010000028.1, forward strand.
CTCGGGCGTGACGGGGCCACGGTCATGGCTACCCGCATCGCGCCCGATGTGGCGAAGGCAGTGCTGGCGGCGGTGCCCGCCGCCCGGTACCTTCCGGGCGCGCGTATCGTCGTGCTCGGTCCCACGCCAGAGCCCACGCGTGGGCGCGGTCCCATCGCCGTCCTCTCCGCGGGGACGGCCGACATCCCCATCGCCGAGGAGGCGGCGGCAACGGCCGAGCTCGACGGCAATCAGGTTGGGCGCATCTTCGACGTTGGGGTGGCGGGGCTGCATCGTCTGCTCGCACACCGGGAAACCGTCGAGAAGGCGGAGGTCCTGGTGGTGGTGGCGGGGATGGACGGCGTGCTGCCGACCGTGGTCGCGGGGCTGTTTTCTCGGCCGGTGATCGCGGTGCCGACCAGTGTCGGCTACGGCGCTTCCCTGGGCGGCATCGCGGCGCTCTTGACCATGCTCAATTCCTGCGCGACTGGGGTGGCGGTGGTGAATATCGACAACGGGTTCGGAGCGGGAAGGATGGCCTCGTTGCTCAATCGGGTACGTGCGGAATGACGGCTGCCGTCGGCAAGGGGCTGCATCTGCATTTTGATCCCTGCTCGGGAATTGCGGGGGACATGACCGTGGCGGCGCTGGTCGACGCGGGGGTGCCGGAGAAGGTCATCGTCGGGGCCATCCGCGCGATAGGGCTCAAAGGTCTAAAGGTCGGATTCGAACCGCGCAAGCGAGGCGCGTTCATGGGGTTGGGGTTCACGGTGGATTGGCCGGGGAAGCGTCATGAACATGGGCACGGCCATGGGCACCACCATGATCACGGAGCCGGGGACCCCTCACCCGCCGAGCTCTGCTCGGCGGCCTCTCCCCGCAAGCGGGGCGAGGCTGGATCACACGGGCACGACCATCGCGACTACTCCGAGATTCGGCGGTTGCTGGCGCGGGCGGCGCTCGATGGTGAAGCCAAGAAGCTGGCTGAGGGCATTTTCGAGCGCATCGCGCGGGAAGAGGCGGCGCTGCATGGGGTGGCGGTCGACCGGGTCGCGTTTCACGAGGTGGGAGCTTGGGATTCCATCGCGGATATCGTCGGGGCGGCCGCGGCGCTGGCCTGGCTCGAGCCCGCGGCTGTCACTTCCACGCCGCCGGTGCTCGGCTCCGGAGTCATCGCTACCGCGCATGGTCTGATGCCCGTGCCGGCGCCGGCGACGGTCGCGATTCTTCGTGGGCTGCCGGTGCTGGCCGAAGGGGTGGGCGAGCTCACCACGCCCACGGGCGCCGCGATCCTGGCGACGGTCGTGGGCGCCTTTGCGGGGCCGCCGCCGATGCGGCTGGTGGCGCAGGGCTTTGGCGCGGGGACGCGGGAGCACGCTGATCGTCCCAACGTGCTGCGTGTCCTTCTCGGGCAGCCCATGGGGCAGGCTTTGCCCGCGGCTGCGAGCGAGGTCGTGCTGGTGGCCACGAACGTTGATGACATGAACCCGCAGCTCGCCGAGCCGCTCATGACCGAGCTGTTCGTGGCGGGCGCGCTGGATGTGTGGTTCTCGCCAATCACCATGAAGAAGGGCCGGCCGGCCGTCGAGGTCTCGGCGCTGTGCGCGCCGGCAGCGCTCGCCCTCGTCGAGCGGGCGTTCTTCGCGAACTCCAGCACCATTGGCGTGCGCCGGCAGGTCATGCAGCGGACCGTGCTGGAGCGGGCGATGGCCAAGGTCGCCACGCCCTACGGTGAAGTGCGCGCGAAGGTGGTGTCGCGTGACGGGGAGATCCTCGGCGCGACCCCGGAATTCGAGGACTGTCGCAAGCTTGCCCGGCGCGCGGGGGTGCCCGTGCGCCAGGTGGTCGCCGAGGCCAGCGCCGCGGCGCTGGCGCTCTTCGCATCTTCGCGGAAGAGACGGAGCTGATGCCCGCCCGGGAACGAAAGTCGAAAGCGAAGCGGATGCCGGCCGCGGCCGTGGCCGCGCGCAGGAGTCTCGGCCCCGGTCTCGTACAGATGATGAAGGAGACCGACGTTCTCATCGCGATGACCGATCTCGAAGGCCGCCTGGTCGCCTGGAACCGCGCCATGGCCGAGCTCACGGGGCGGGCCGAGGCCGACGGGCTTGGCCGGAAGTTTGGCGAGTGGCTCACGGGATTCGGGATTCGCGACCTGGCGGACATTATGGAACGGGTGGCGAGCGAGCCGGAGCCGATCCGGTGCGAGGTGCGGCTGCCGGGCGCCTCGGGCGCCATCGCGGCGGCCGCGTTCAGCGTGATCCCGGTGCGCGGGGTGGGCGGCGTGCCGGTAGCCGTGCTGGCCGCGGGACATGACCTGACCGCGCTGCGCGCGTTGCAGAGCCAGGTTCTCCATGCCGAGAAACTGGCCACCGTCGGCCAGATCGCGGCAGGCGTCGCCCACGAGATCAACAATCCGCTGACCTCGATCCAGATGTGCGTCGAGGCAGTGTTCCGCAAGGCCACCCTGGCCACGGAGGGCCGGGTACCGAACCTCATCGAGCCGACCGACATCGCGCGCCTGGACAAGATCCGGGAGGGCGCCGAACGCATTCGCATGTTCTCGCGCGATCTCACCGCCTACGCGCGGCCCTCGGGCCGCGACATGGAGGAGGTGAGCCTGAACGAGGTGGTCGAGCACGCGCTCTCGTTCTGCGAACCCGTGCTCTTCGACGCGAAGGCGGCGTTGGTGCAAGATCTCGCGCCCGATCTGCCGCTGGTGCGGGTCGTGCGCGACCACATCATGCAAGTCGTGACCAATCTGGTGAAGAACGCCGCGCAGGCGCTCTCCGAGGCCGGGGGCAGCGTGGCCGTGCGGACCTTTCGCAGCGGCCGGGCCAGCGTGGGGCTGGCCATCTCCGACGACGGCGAGGGCATTCTGCCGGAGGATCAGGGCCATGTCTTCGAACCATTCTTCACGACGAAGCCGGCGGGACGGGGCACGGGCCTGGGCCTGACTGTGGTAAGGAACATCGTCTTTGCCCACGGCGGGCAGATCACCTTTCAGTCCAAGGTAGGTAGCGGCACGACCTTCGTGGTGTCGCTACCCTTGGGCAGTGGCTCGGCCGGATCCTTCAACCAAGAAAAGCAGTCGCGATGAAAGCAGAGCAGCTCACCGAGATCCTCGAAAACGCCGCCCAGCAAATCGGCGTCAAGGTTCACTACGACACCCTGGTCGCGTCAGGTCCCACGGGCGGAGGCGGCTTGTGCAAGGTGAAGGGCGAGTGGCGCGTCATCATCGACAAGAAGACCGCGCCCTCGGAGCGCGCTTCGATCCTCGTCGATGCGCTGGCCACCCTGGACACGGAAGGCATTTTCTTGCCCCCCAAGGTGCGGGAGATGCTGGCCCAGCGCCGGGCCGCGCTGCCGAAGCCGTCATAACCCTATTCTTGGCTCAGGGCGCGGACCTTGGCGGCCAGGAGCGGGTCGTCGGCCAGGCTCTCGCGCAGGGCCGCGCCAACCTTCTCGCGCAACGCGGCCTCGGCCTTCTTGCCCAGCTGCCGATCGAGAACGCGCTCCACCACCTTGTCGAGCGCGGCTTCGGCCGTGATCTTGCCGGCCTTGAGGTCGGCCCCGATGTCCGCAACCGCCGAAGCCTTGCGGGGCGCCGCGGGCCGTTCCGCGCCGCTGACTGCGGCCGCGCGCTCGGCCTGATCGAGTTTCGCCGCGAAGCCCTTGCCCTTGGTCCCGGCGACCGCCTCCGCCTTGCCCGGCGAGCCAGGCTGATGGGCGTGCGGGGGACGGGAGATCTTCATGACCGGGCCTTGAGACTAGCACAGGCGTCGAGCCCGCCAATGGCAGACTGCGGAGGACAGACTGCCCGCCTTGCCGATGTCACTCTATCGGCAACCCGGTGCCGCGAGTTGCCTGAGCCGGGACGATTTGTAGTACGCGTAGGCGGAGGCGGGCTTTGCCTACGGCGCGGCGGCTGCTGCCGCATCTGCCACGCCTGTAGCCAGAGCGCGGGAGGGTTTGGCGAGGCCGAGCGAAGCGAGGGGGTGGCAGGGCGGGGGGCGGGTGCCGAGTGCAAAGCTAACCCTTTTAGGGTTCCCATCACAATGAACTGCCCCTACTGCGCAAACGGTTTCCGAGGTAAGGTATTGGCATGAAGAAAGCACATATCGAAACCGCGGCGGGCGAGATCGTTCTCGAGCTCTTCGAAGACGATGCTCCAGGCACGGTGGCCAACTTCGTCGGCCTGGCCCAAGGAACCAAGGAATGGACCGATCCTAAGAGCGGCCAGAAGGTCAAGCGCCCCTACTACGACGGGCTGACCTTCCATCGCGTGATTGATGATTTCATGGTCCAGGGCGGCTGTCCGCTCGGGACCGGATCGAGCGGGCCGGGCTACACCATCAAGGACGAGCTTGCCGGAAAGCGTCAGAAGCACCTGCGAGGCTCCCTTTCGATGGCCAAGACGGCGGCTCCGGACTCGGGCGGCTCGCAGTTCTTCATCTGCCACAGCCCGCAGCCGCACCTGGACCGGAAGCACACGGTGTTCGGCCACGTCCTCTCGGGCATCGAGGTGGTCGACAAGATCCGCAAGGGCGACCAGATGACGCGGGTGTGGATCGAGGGCTAGGAGCGACTTCGACCAGGGCAAGGACGGAGGCGTCGTGTGCTTGGTAAGTGCCTGAAACAGGGGCTGTTCGCGCTGCGGTTGCTTGACTTGGATGGGCCACGTGTTCGATAACGGGAGGGCGCGCGCGGTGCATTCGACGCTGTCCACGGAAGCTGCTTGAACAAACCAACCCCCTTCGGCAAGTACTACCTCCTCGAACGAATCAATGTCGGGGGCATGGCAGAAGTATTCAAGGCCAAGACCGTGGGGGTCGAGGGCTTTGAACGCATCGTGGCGCTCAAGCGCATCCTGCCGTCCATCGCCGAGGACGAAGAGTTCATCACGATGTTCATCGACGAGGCGAAGATCGCGGTGCAACTCCAGCACGCGAACATCGCCCAGATTTTCGACCTCGGCAAGGTCGAGGACAGCTACTTCATTGCCCTCGAATACGTCAACGGCAGGGATCTACGCGGCATCTTCGACGATCTGCGCAAGCAGGGGCAGATCATGCCCATGCCCCAGGTCTGCTACCTCATCATGCAGCTCTGCGAGGGGCTCGACTACGCGCACAACAAGCGCGATGTCCAGGGGCGCGATCTCAACCTGGTGCATCGCGATGTCTCTCCCCAGAACGTGCTGATCGGCTACGAAGGCGAGGTCAAGCTCATCGACTTCGGCATCGCCAAGGCCGCTGGCAAGGCCTCCAAGACCCAGGCCGGCATCCTCAAGGGCAAGTTCGGCTACATGTCGCCCGAACAGGTGCGCGGGCTGCCCATCGACCGCCGCAGCGACATCTTCGCGCTGGGCATCGTGCTCTACGAGATGCTCACTGGCGAACGGCTGTTCATCGGCGAGAGCGATTTCTCCACCCTCGAGAAAGTCCGCAACGTAGAGATCATCCCACCGTCCTCGTTCAACGCGGACATTCCGGACAAGCTCGAACGCATCGTGCTCAAGGCACTCGAGAAGAACGTGGAGGACCGCTACCAGAACGCCATCGATTTGCACGATGACTTGCAGCTCTTCCTGCATTCGGTCGGCCAGTTCTCGTCGCGCAAGGATCTCTCCGCCTATATGAAGCGCACCTTCGCGGGCGCGACTTCGCAGGGGCAGTCGGACGTGGAATTCTCGGCGGAAGAGATTGAGGAGCTGGAGGAGATCGAGGAGATCTCCACGGATGTGCGCCCCGACGGCGCGGTCGCCGCCGAGGGCGGGGGCGACGAGGACTTCGGCTGGGACGAGGAGGAGAGGGAAACCCAGATCTTCGACAAGGAGCCCGCGACTCTGGACCCGCACGCGAACCAGGGCAGCTTCCTCACCGATGGCGGCGAGAAGACGGTGGCGATGGAGCCCTCCGAGGCGTTGCTCGCCGAGATGGGCGAGGCCTTCGAGTCACAGCTCCCCACCAAGCCGGCGGCGCAGCCGGTGCCCACGGGTGGGCGCGCGTGGGAGCGGCCCAACCCCCGCCAGACGCAAATGGGGTTGGGTCGTCCCGGGGATGCCCTGCCGTTGCCCGCGCCCAGTTCCTTCCCCTCGTTCGCGCAGCCGGCGACCATCCCGCGCCGGTCCGGCCCGATCCAGGTCGTCCATCCCGAGCCGGCGCATGTCTCCTTTGATCTGCCCGACGCGGGTTTCCGCCAGACCCTGCTGGGGGGCGCGCCGGCCCCGGCGCTGCCGGTGTCCCGCAGCGCCTCGCCGTCGCAGATGGGCAGTCATGCCTATCCCACCTACCAGCCCCCGCAGTCGGCGGCGGGGCTTCCGGATCCTTCCTTCCCCGGTTCGGCGTTTCCCGGGGCGCCGGTTCTGCCGCCCGCGTCACAGTATCCCGCGCCGATTGAGCTGTATGCGCCGCCTCCCGTCCAGTTCCGCGGCCATTCGCGGCTCAAGTACTACGTGGCCTTCGTGCTCTTCATGATTGTGGGCGGCGGTGGCGCGTACATGTTCATGACCCGGCCTGGCATGCTCCAGATCTCCGTGAAACCGTCGGACGCGCGGTTGGCGGTCGCCGGCGCGCTCATTACCTCCGGCCCACCCTACCAGCTCGACAAGCGCCCCGGCGTCTATCACGTGACGGTTTCTCGCGTGGGCTATGTGACCCGCGAGCAGGATGTCCAAATCAGCGCGGGACAAAGCGGCCACATGGACATCGAGCTCGATCCCTCGCCCGATACGGGATTCGATCTCACCAGCCAGCCCTCGGGCGGCCTGGTCTGGCTCGATGGCCTGCCGCTCGCTGTCGACGAGCACGGCAAGCAGGCGACCACCAACTTCCACGCCTCGCGCATCGCCCCGGGCCCGCACGTCATCGAGATCAAGGGCAATACGCTCTACCAGAGCTGGCGTCAGGAGTTCCTGCAAGAGGCGGGGCGGACGGTGCGCTTGCACGCGGATCTGGTGCCGGTCTCCGCCAGCGGAAGGGCGGGCTCACGCGTGGCGCCGCCGCCGGCCCCGGTGGTCCCGCCAGCGGCCGCCGTGCCACTGCCCAGCCCGCGGCCCACGTCGCCGACGCTGGCCCTGGGCAGGGACAACCCGTTCGAGAAGCCCAAGGAGGAAAAGCGCCCGGGTCGAACGAAGACGGGAAAGTCCAGGGGTGGTGACGACGTCTTCGAGAGTGTGAAGCCGACCTCGTCGGGGAAGAAGCCCACGGCCAAGTCCGGCGGCGACGACGACATCTTCGAAACCCAGGGCAAGTCCGGCAGCAGCGCCGCGGCCGACTGTGTCGCCACCATCAGCTCCAAGCCGTGGGCCGAGGTGAGCATCGACGGCAAGCCGACGGGCAAGATCACCCCGCTCGTGAACTATTCGATTCCCTGTGGCAAGCACCGGCTGACCTTCAAGAACGCGGACCTGATGATCGAGCGGAATGAGAGCGTGACGCTCAAGTCCGGCCAGCCCTTCAAGAAGATCTTCTCGCTGGTGGAGAACGAATTGTAGAATCGGCCTCCGCCTCGCGCGACGGATTGCTCGCCGGGACCATCCGCATGAACTCGCGACTCGCAAGTGAGAAGCCAGACCAGGGGCTGACGGAGGCGTGGCAAGCGTACTACCGCAAGGCGGCCATGGAGCTTCCCGCCCATCCCGCCGCGCGTGACTTCCTGGAACGCGACCTGCGCGAGACCCTGGCGCGGTGGATTCCACCGGATGCGAGCGTGCTCGACGTCGGCTGCGGCACGGGCGAGCTTCTCGCCTCCCTGCCGAACCCGGACCGCGTCGGCATCGCCTCGCCGCTCGAGGTGGCGGCCGAGGCCCGGCGCCGCCATCCCGGCCTCGCCATCGAGGCGGCGGAAATCGACAGCTTGCCGCCGGGCCGTCGCTTCGACGCCGTGATCTGCAATCGCCTCTGCCACAGTGTCGCCGACATCCGCAACCTGCTCGCCAATCTCCGCGAGCGGACAAACGAGCACGGGCGTCTCTTTCTCGTCGTCTACAACTATCTGTGGGAGGTGCCGGCGCGGATGGCGGAGCTCGCCGGTTTCAAGCTGCCGGCGCCAACTTCGAATTGGTTGTCGCACAGAGATTTCGAGAATCTCTTCGACATCACCGGGCTCGAGACCGTGCGCTTCGAGGACCGCATGATCCTGCCGTCGGACGTGCCTGGTCTGGCGCCGCTCCTCAATCGCTACCTGGGCAAGTTGCCAGGCTGGCAACGGCTGTCGATGTATCGCATCTACGCCTTGCGCCGGCGCGAGAGCCTGACCGAGCCGCGCCAGGTTTCGGTGAGCGTGGTCGTGCCCGCGCGCAACGAGGCAGGCAACATTGCGGCCGCCATCGCGCGCACGCCCCTCATGGGCAAGAAGACAGAGATCATCTTCGTCGAAGGGGGATCGAGCGACGGAACCTGGGAGGCCATCGCGGCCGCCATCGCGGCCTATCGCGGTCCGCTCGAGCTGCGCGCCATCCAGCAACAAGGCCAGGGCAAGGGCGACGCGGTCAGGCTGGGGTTCTCGCAGGCCCAGGGCGACGTGCTCATGATTCTCGACGCCGACCTGACGGTGCCGCCCGAGGAGTTGCTGGTCTTCTACGACGTCATCGCGCGTGGCCTGGGCGACTTCGTGCAGGGCACGCGGCTGGTCTATCCGATGGATCCCGGCGCCATGCGCTTTTTCAACAAGCTGGGCAACATCGCATTCTCGCAACTCTTCACCTACCTGCTGCAGCAGCCCATCAAGGACACCCTGTGCGGGACCAAGGTGTTGTGGCGCCGCGACTACGAACGGATCGCGGCGGCCCGCCATTTCTTCGGTGATCTCGATCCCTTCGGCGATTTCGACCTAATCTTCGGCGCGGCCAAGCTCAACCTCAAGATCGTGGAAGTCCCGGTTCGCTACCGCGAGCGCGTCTACGGCGAAACCAACATCTCGCGCTGGCGGCACGGCTGGCTCTTGCTCAAGATGTCGGGCGTGGCGGCTCGCAAATTGCGTTATGTCTAGGACGCCCCCAGGGGAACTTTCTCCGGACTTGCGCGAGAGGACGCTGGCACGCTTCGCGGCGCACCGGCGCGCATGGGACACCAACCCGGCGTTGCGCACGTGCTACGCGCACTGGTATCACCATCTGCGCCAAGCCTTGCCGGCGCGTGACCTCGGCGAATGGATCGAGCTCGGCTCGGGCCCCGGTTTCGCCGCTGAGTTCATCCCGAACCTGGTGCTCACCGACATCGTGCAAGCCCCGTGGCACGCGCGCCAGGTGGCGGCCGAGGCGCTGCCCTTCGCCGACGGCGAGGTGGGGTCGCTCGTGCTCTTCGACGTGCTTCATCATGTGGCGACACCCGCGGCGTTCTTCACCGAGGCCACCCGCGTGCTTCGTCCGGGCGGGCGCATCTTGCTCCTCGAACCGTACATCAGCCCACTCTCCCACCTGATCTACCATTTCTTCCACCCGGAGCTCGTGGACATGAAGGTCGATCCGCTGGCGAACACCGGCGTCACCACCGCCAGTGCGGGCCAGCCGGCCAAGGACCCATTCCTGTCCAATCAGGCGGTGCCGACGCTGATCTTCTGCCGGGGCGGCGGTCGCCGGTTTGCGAATATGTTCCCCGACTTGGCGGTGACCCGTACCGAGTGGCTCGCCGGGCTCGCCTATCCGGCGACGGGCGGCCTCTCCCGCGAGCCGCTCTTGCCGCTGCCGATGTGGAAGGCGCTCTTTGCCGTGGAGAAACACCTGCCCGGGTTCGTCTTTCGGGTATTCGGATTCCGCCTCTTTGTCATCATCGAGCGCCGTCGCTAATCCTTCGCCCACGACGTGCACTGGTAAAGCGCGATGGGGATCGGCAGGAAGGGCGGAATAGATTTTCGGGCAACTGGCCGCAAGACGTGTCTCAGGGCTCGATCGATGGCCAGGGGCGCGGTCACGTGGTGGGCTTCGATGTCTGCAAAGCCAATGGCGCGGAAGAACCCAGCCATGAGGCGGTTCACCATCGGGTAGCCCGCCACCAGGGTGCCGCCGGGGACCAGGGCTCGCGCCAAGGCGGTGGCGGCGGCCTCCACGTCGGCGACGTGCTCCAGCACCGACAGGCAGACCACGGCGTCGAAGCCCGCCGCGGGCAGGTCAGCCGGCGCAAGCAGATCCGCGCGCACGAACTGAGCCTGGCACCCCGGCGCGACCAGCGGTGGCAGGTCATCGGCCAGCACGAGGTCCGCGCCGGTGTAGACCGGGAATCTCGCGGTCAGGGTGGGGACCAGGATGCCGCTGCCCACGCCGACCTCGAGTACCCGCTTCCCGCCGTGGGGCAGGAGATCGAGACCCATCTGCAGACGCTGGCGGTAGATCCAGCCGGTAAGTGGCCGATAGTAGTAGGGCAGGGGATCGTGCTCATTGTTTGGTTTGAGCGTTCCCGCCGGGGGAAGGACGAGTTTCATGGTGGGGTAGGGGCCGGCGCGGATGCCACGGGGCGCGCGAGCATGCCGAGAGCGGTGGTGCGCGGACCCGCGACGATCGCGAAGGCTTCGGGCGAGCCGGGCAAGCGATCCCCGACCATCTTCTCGAAGACGCGCAGATTCTCCTCGAGCTGCACGGACAAGCGCTGGCCACGCAGGGTGACCAGTTTGCCTTTGATTTGCTCGCGTGCTTCCGGGTTGGTTGCGACCGCGTAGGCCTGCTCCAGGTAGCGGATGGCCAGGTCATCGCCGCCGGTCTTGGTCAGCATGCGCGCGACGAGCGAAGGAATGTAGTACGGCACCGCCTCGTAGAGCGCGGCCTGCCGCAACATCTCGACGCCGCGCTGGCGCCAGCCGGGCACGCGTGGATCGTCCTCACCAGCGTCCTGGGGCAGCTCGAAGAGATAGTCGAAGCCCATCTGGAACGGGAATTCCCAGTCGAAAGGAAACGCCTGCTTCCCGCGCTCGAGCACTTGGAGCGACGCCAGCACCATGTCGGGCGTGATCTTCTGTCCGTTGTAGATGAGCATGGCGGCGCCGGCAATGTACAGACGCTGGAACTGCGGGTCGAGGTCGATGGCGGCATTCAGGTAGTTGGCCAGCCACTTGGTCGGCAACTTGGCATGGAGCTGGGTGCCGAAATACACGTTGGCCCGCGCGTGGAGCAGATCCGCCAGAAGCTCGGTGTGACGGAGACTGGCGACATGCAGGGTCGAGGAGGGCGGCAGGTAGAATGTGTCCGCCTCCGGCGGCCAGCTGTCGCGCAAGCGATTGGCGCGCGCGAGGCACAGGACGGACACCGCGGAGAGCGCGCCCAGGCCGGCGAGCATGGCGAGGGCGAGCGCAGCGCGGTGCCGGGAGTTCGCGGAATACGGGGCGGGGGACATGGCAGCCTAGGAATCCGGGGTGGGTGAACGGTCGGCCAGGTCCACGCCGGTATCGATCCCGGTGATGCCGAGCTTCGACAGCCGGTAACGCATGGAACGGAACGAGACGTGCAGCAGGCGCGCAGCTTCGGTGCGGTTGCCGCCAGTCTTCTCCAGCGCCTTGATGAGGATCGTGCGCTCGTAGTCCTCGAGGTGGTGTTCGAGGTCCAGTCCGTCGTCGGGCAGGTGATCAATGGCATTCGGGCTCGGCTCGGCCCCGCGCAGTCCAGCGAGGTTCGGAAAGGCGTCGAGGGCAAGCTGATCCGAGGTCGCCAGGGTGACGGCGCGCTCGATCATGTTCTCCAGTTCGCGCACGTTGCCCGGGAAATGGTACGTCATGAGGGCCGACATCACCTCCGGCGTGGCGCTGGTCACGGGCCGGCCGTGCTCTGCGGAGAACTTGCGTACGAAGTGATCGACGAGCAGGGGAAGGTCTTCGCGCCGCTCGCGCAGCGGCGGCAGGCGCACTTGGATGACGTTGAGGCGGTAGTAGAGATCTTGGCGAAACATGGCCTTGTCCACCTCGGCCTCCAGGTCGCGGTTGGTGGCGGCCACGATGCGGACATCCACCTCGCGCTCGGTGACGCCGCCGACGGGCTTCACCTTGCGCTCCTGGAGAACGCGCAGGAGCTTGACCTGCATTGCCACCGGCAGATCGGCGACCTCGTCGAGGAGCAGGGTACCGCCGTTGGCGGCCTCGAAGAGGCCCTGTTTGTCGGTGCCGGCGCCCGTGAAGGAACCCTTCACGTGGCCGAACAACTCGGATTCGAGCAGGGTCTCGGTGATGGCGCCGCCATTGACGGCAACGAAGGGACCGGTGCGTGGAGAAAGCTCGTGCAGGGCGCGCGCGGCCAGCTCCTTGCCTGTGCCCGATTCGCCGACGAGCAGCACGCTGGTGCGCGTCGAGGCCACCTTGCTCAACAGATCGAACACGCGCTGCATGGGCTGCGACTTGCCGAGCAGCCGATCCAGCTTGTAGCGCCCCTTGATCTCGTCGCGCAGCGCCAGGTTGTCGCGTGCCAGCCGGCGCTTCTCCATGGCGCGGTCGACGACCAGGGTGACTTCGTCGATCTTGAAGGGCTTGGTCAGGTAGTCGTGGGCGCCCGCCTTCATGGCGGCGATGGCGGTTTCCGTCGTCGAGAAGGCGGTCACCACGATGACCTCGGTGTCTGGGTGCAGCCGCTTGGCCTCGCTCAGGATCTGCAAGCCGTCGCCGTCGGGCATGCGCAGGTCGGTGATGACCAAGTCGAAGGTGCGGGACTTGAGTGCCGCCATGGCCTCGGTGCCGCCGGGCGCGGCCTCGATGCGGTAGCCCTCGCGGCGCAAGTAGATACCGAGGAACTCGCGCATCGAGCGCTCGTCGTCGACGATGAGAATATCCCCGGTGCGCGTGGTCATGGCATCCGCTTCCGGGCGACGAGAATGAGGAAGCCGCCCAGGTGGCGCAACCCGGGCAGGTCGCAGGCGAAACGCTCGGCCTGCTCGAAGAGGCTTCTGACCAAGGGCAGGCGGAACACGTGGGAGGTCGGCGTCAGCACCCGCACGCCGCGCAGCGAAACGAATTCCACGTTCGGTGGCAGATAGCCGCGCGCCGTCCCG
>JADGRD010000402.1 GCA_017881285.1 Pseudomonadota bacterium
GTGCTCACTACCCGGCCATACCACCTAGGCGCTCGACGGGAATAGGACGTTGGACACCCCAGCGTCTCGCCCCTCCGCACGGAATCGCGGCATCATGCGAGGAGGCAGAAGCCGCCCAGGATTCAGGCTGTTCTTGCTCACTACCTTCATCGCCGCGGCTTGTGCCATCGGCCTCGTGTCTCGACAAGACCGTGTGAAGGCCTACTGGCTACGTCGAGCGATCGCACAGCAGCCCCCCATGCACGCCCTGACGATTACCTATCCTTTCGACAACGCCGTATTCCCCCCGGAGATTGTCGCCCCCGTGTTTCGCTGGTTGGAGCCCGAATCCTCGACGCACGATTGGCTGGTGACGGTTCGATTCGACAAGTCGCAGGTCCGGTTCGAGCACTTCATTCATACGCCAACCTGGAGACCTTCGCCCGAGCAGTGGGAGGTGATGAAGCGGCACTCGGTCGATGGCAGGGCGCAGGTCAGCGTGGTGGGTCGTGGCGCGCGCGACGGCGCCGAGGCCTTCTTTCAGGGCACGGTCGCCCTGACCACCAGCAAGGACCCGTTGCGGGATTCGGTCTTCTACCGGGAGGTCATCCTGCCGTTCAGCGATGCGGTGAAAGACCCTTCGCGCATCCGCTGGCGTTTCGGCTCGATCGCAAACGACAGTGCGCCGCCGGTGGTTCTGGAACACTTGCCGGTGTGTGGCAATTGCCACTCCTTTTCCGCGGACGGCAAGGTGCTTGGCATGGATGTCGACTACGGGAATGACAAGGGCGCCTATGCCCTGACCAGGGTCGCCAAAGAGATGACCCTCGCCACGAGCGACATCATCACGTGGAGCGACTACAAACGCGACCCGAACAACCCCACATTTGGCCTGCTTTCCCAGGTCTCGCCGGACGGCAGATTCGTGGTGAGCACGGTGAAGGACCGCTCGGTGTTCGTGGCGCGACCGGATCTCGCGTTCTCTCAGCTGTTCTTCCCGATTCAAGGGATCTTGGCCGTCTACGACAGCACAACGAAGGCATTCAGTTCCCTGCCGGGTGCGGACGATGGCGCCTTCGTGCAATCAAACCCGGCCTGGAGTCCCGACGGGCAATTCATCGTCTTCGCGCGCAGTCGCGCCCATTATCTCCGGAACCTTCGCGACAAACAGAAGGCGCTTCTCACGCCCGAGGAGTGCAACGAGTTCGTCGATGGCAGCACGCTCTTCAAGTTCGACTTGTACCGTATCCCGTTTGGCGGCGGCAAAGGGGGCCTTGCCGAGCCGCTGGCGGGCGCGTCGGGGAACGGCATGAGCAATTACTTCGCCCGATTCTCTCCGGATGGCCGGTGGATCGTGTTTTGTCAATCGAACAGCTTCATGCTCTTGCAGCCCGACAGCAAGCTCTACATCCTGCCCGCCACCGGAGGCGAAGCGAGGCCCCTGCGAAGCAACACGGCGAGGATGAACTCCTGGCATAGCTGGTCGTCGAACAGCAGGTGGCTGATTTTTTCCTCCAAGGCCAACTCGCCCTATACCCAGCTTTTTGTCGCCCACATTGACGAACATGGGGTCGACGCACCCGCGGTGCTTCTGGAACACCTCACGGCGCCTGACCGCGCCGCCAACCTACCGGAGCTCGTGGCCGCAGCGCCGAACGCCATGGCGCGCATCGACCCGCGTTTCGTCGACGATGTCTCGCTTTGGCGGTCGGGCATGGCGCTGATGGACGCCGGGGATCTCAAGAGCGCGGGCGCGCGATTTGGGGAGGCGCTCGCGATCAATCCGCGAAACAGCAAGGCGCACATCACCCTTGGCAACACGCTAGAGGCGGCAGGCAACGACGACGAGGCCATGAGCCATTACAGCGAAGCCATACGCCTCGAGCCCTCGTCCGCGACTGGGCATGTCAACGCGGGCAACATTTTCCTGAAGCGAAACGATCGCGCGCGGGCCATTGCCGAATTCCAGCTCGCCTTGAAGGTCGAGCCCAAGAACGTCTACGCGCACTACAACCTCGGGCAGTGCTATCTGGCAGCGGGCAAGTTGCCCGAGGCGCTTGTACATCTCGTCGAGGCGCAACGGCAGAGCCCGGACAATGCAACGCTCTGCTTTCTCCTCGGAAAGGTCAACGAACGGATCGGTCGACGAGTCGAGGCCGTGCGGTTCTACAAGGAAGCCATGCGAATCCGGCCGGACTACTCGGAAGCGAAAGAGAGCCTTGCCGCGCTGGAATAGAGGGCTGGTCTCCACCACCGCTACGAGCGCCTCGCTGCCCCGATCCAACGCTGATCCCGGCCGGCGCAGGACCCTCTGGCATCCCAGCCCGCTCCGCTCAGCGTTACGTCCCACCTCAAAATCCTGCATCTGCACCTCGGATGTCTCCCTGGCGAGGGGCCGGACTGCCTCCGTTGCCGAGGGCAAGCGGGCTTTCGGTCGCGAGTGGCTCGCTCCCGCCACAAGCCGTCATGCCCCAGATTCCGGCGAGCAGAAGCGCCGCCACCGCGATGCCCGTCGATCTCGCCATGCCCCAATTGTCGAACATCACGGCGCCAGCGGAGTCAGGTGCCAGGCACTTGATGCATCCGGGGTGGCTCTGCCCCTTCCGTTCTCGTAACGCCCGGCTATTCTGGCCTGACCTCGATGGTGATCGGGACCGAAGCACATCCAGGGACATCGTCCACATACGCCGTGATCTGAACGTCGTGCGCGACTCCGCCACCGACCCCGATGAAGCTGAAGCTGGTTTGCAGAACGTTGCCGGTCGGTACGAGCTCGACCCAGCCGAGCGCGATCTCGTCTTCGAAGTCGACGATCTTCACGTCGAAGCGAATCCGGCCATTCAGCGTGAAGCGAATCCCATCTTCCCAGGAATTCCCCCAGAGGTAGGACTGCGTGCCGGCACCGTCGGGCGTGACCATGGCTGCTAGCTCGGCGGCGGACGCGGCGACCACGGTCGGCCCGGGCAACCGCACGGCATCGACGTCCCTCCTGAGAAAAACATAGCTGGGGTCCTGTGCCGCGGAATTCTTCACGAGCTCGGTCGGGCGGCGTGCCCGAAACCCCTTGCTTCGTGCGTCCGTGACGACGGTCAGCGTTGATCCGTACCAGCCTGACTCGGTCGGCGCTGTATTCCCATAGCTCAACGTGGTGGTATCGACGTTGTTGCTCGTCGCACGACAGTTGCTCTCGAAGATTGCGCTGGGGGTGGCTTCGGGGGCTGCCCCGGTCGGGTTACGCTGACTGCTGGGTTGGTCCGACGGTGACGAGCTGGCCCCGGGGTCTTCCGTCTCCACCAGCGGCGTGGCACTGACACATGCATTGATGAGGAATCCACATACGACGGAACCAACTATTTCGAAGGCTCGCAAAATGACCTCCCCATGCCGCAAGAGCGAGCATGGGCCCGACCCGATCGCGTGTCAACCATGCCCGGCATAGGTTTGGGGACTGGCCGCTCTTGCCACAGCAGCGCTGGGATTCGGCCGCGGCCTTCGGTTTCCTGCGTTCGGCCATCATGTTTCCATAGCAACGGCTTGACGAACCGCGCACCTCGAACCTACCCTTGGTCCATGAGCAGGCTGGGCATGGCGAGGGCGGCCACGCGGTTCGTGGTTGCGGCGACACTGGTTTCGTCCCTCGCCTGCGGGGGGGCGCCCCGCGGCGTCGTCGACAAGTGCACCGACCAGTTGTCGCTACCACCGTCGGTGACGACCGATTTCCTGTTCGTCATCGACAACTCGATTTCCATGGGCGATGACCAGGCCAAGGTGGTGGCGCGGCTAAGCGCCTTCGTGGATGTGCTGAGCAACGCGCCGGTGAAGAACGACTTCCAGATCGGCGTCATAACGACCAGCGTGTCGGTCAACTACCTCGACGCCTGCCCGCCCGCGGGCAGCACGCAGTTCTATGCTTACACCAGCCAGGCCGGCCGGCTGCAATTGGGGACTGACCTCGCCGGCGTCACCCAGCCCGCCAGCAAGCGCACGCTGCTGAGCTACCAGGATCCAGATCTGCTGGAACAGTTCGGTTTGCTCATCGGCCAGGGCGTGGTCGGTTCGGGCCAGGAAATGCCCTACGAGGCCATGCGACGCGCCCTATCGTCGCCGCGAATTCCCCGGCCCGCTCGGCTAACGGAGCCGCGCATACCACGAGAGTCAGGGGGGCGCCATCCACGGTCTTACCCGAGGACGCCGGCTCGGACTGCCAAGTCGTGCAACGAGCTGGTGCGCCCGCGTTGCTGTCGGGCGAGCACTTCTCGGATCAGCTCCCGCACGACGACGTTGTAGTAGACCGCCTGCGGCGCTGTGCGCTCAGCCTCCAACAGATGCAGCACCGCCTCACCATCACGCTTACGCTGCGACTGCGCCCAGGCCAGGTCCAGGTGCATCTGCGCCCGGCGGCTGCGCAGTCCCTCCGAGGGATTGTCGGGATCTACAGCCGTCGCGGCGCTCAAGGCATAGCCCGGGTCACCCAGCTCGGCCGCGACCGTTACCCGATGGATGGCGACGTTCGTAGGTCCGAACGCGGTCCAGGCATGGTTCGCATCGTGCCCGAGCAGCCCCGCGAGCATGTCAGCTCGCTCCAGACGGGCCATGGCTTCAAACCGCTGGGAACGAAATTCCCGACGAACAGCATCGGCTGGTATCGCCGCACGTTCGAGTTGCCGGCGGGCGATTCCGGCAAA
>JADGRD010000403.1 GCA_017881285.1 Pseudomonadota bacterium
GTGGCAGATGGCGATGCTGAAAGTCGTAGAGGTATCCCACCCAGGCCGTGCGCACGCAGCTGGCGAGCGGCCGGAAGGAGGGTAGCAGGCAATCGAGCTTTTCCGTGCGCGCCAGGGCTTCCAGCTCCGCATCGTCGCGAAAACGCCGCACGGGCATCGCCCCGCCGATGGCCTCCTGGACCTGCGCAATCCTGCGCGCGGGCGACTGGGCTTGCTGCTCGCGCAGGATCTCGCGCCAGGGCGAAAGCCTGCCCTGGCGCATGCCGTCCACCAGCCACTTTTGCCAGGGCAAGGCCGCCAGGTGCACGGCCGCGAGCGCGGGCGCCCGCGGATAGAGCAGGACCAGGCTCGGCGGTTCGTCGGCGAAGGCCAGCCGCAGGCAGTCGCCGATCATGCGCAGGAAATCGATTCCCCCCTGCCATTCCGCCAAGCCCTCGGCGAGGATCCCGATGCGCATCTTTCCGTCCAACTCCGCTAGCCGGCGCTCCCGTCAAAGTGACAGTACGCCCACCAGCTCACGCTCGTTCTTGGGCTCGAACGCATAGCCCAGCCGGCGATACAGCTCCAGCGCGCGCAGGTTCGAGGAATAGACGGTCAGGCGGACCTGGGTGGCGCCGCGGAACTTTGCCGCCGCGTGCAGGAAGGCCATGAAGGGCCGCGCCAAACCGCGCCCGCGCGCCTCGGGATGGATGGCGATGCCGAGGCTCGGAATGTCGAAGCCCTCCTCCCAGCCACGCAGCAGGCCGTAGGCAACCACGCCCCCGGCGGAGCAGGCGGCGTAATAGAGATCGCGCCCGTCGTAGGCGCAGATCCGCGCGGCGACTTCGTCGGTCATCGGGTGCGGATGAAAGAAGGCGTGGTCCGGCCCCTGCGCGAAGGCGCGGAAGAACGCGCCCAAGGGGGCGACCAGCTCCGGCCGCAGCAGGCGAAATTCCAGCGGCCCGCGGAAGCCCGCGTCGGCGGCCTCAGCCATGCTGTCCCCGTGCGTGGGCGCGAATGCGGTCGGCGATGGTGTCGATGTCGCCTTGGCCGAGGGTATTGTAGGTGGGCAGGTTGAGGCCACGTTCGGCCAGCGTGTCGGTCTCGGGCAGGTCCTCCCCGCGCGCCCGCGACGCTTCCCGGAAGGGAGGCAACCGGTGCAAGGGCACGAAGAACGGCCGCGTCTCGATGCCATCTTCGGCCAGCAGGGTGGCCAGCTCGTCGCGCGAGCGGCCGTACGCCTTCGCGTCGACGACGATGCTGAAGAGCCAAGGCGCGGGCTCGGCCCAGGGCGCGCGCGGCTGCAGCCCGATGCCCGCCACGGCCGCCAGGCGTTCCTGGTAGGCGGCAAAGACCCGCTTGCGCTGCGCAAGGATCGCTTCGTGCCGTTCGAGCTGGGCGCAGAGCATGGCCGCCTGCACGTTGGTCATGCGGAAGTTGTAGCCGGTCACGGGGAAGTAGTACCGGCGCTGAGGATCCATGCCCTGGCCGCGCAAAGTGCGAATGCGCAGCTCGAGCTGGGGGTCGGAGAGGGTGAGGGCGCCGCCCTCGCCGGAGGTGAAGATCTTGTTGCCGTAGAAGGAAAACGTGGCGAGCGGGGCCAGAGATCCGGTGACCCGGCCCTTGTAGCGCGCGAGATGGGCCTCGGCGGCGTCCTCGACGACCCATAGCCCGTGCACGCCGGCCAGGTGGCAAATGGCGTCCATGTCGGCCGGGTGGCCGTAGAGGTGCACGGGGATGATCCCCCGCGTCCTCGGCGTGACCGCGGCTTCGATCTTGGTCGGGTCGATGCACCAGGTCTGCGGATCCACGTCGACGAACACCGGCTCGGCCCCGACGTAGCGGCAGGCGTTGGCAGTGGCGATAAAGGTCAGCGAGGGCACCAGTACCTCGTCGCCGGGGCGGACGTCGAGCGCCAAAAGCGCGAGGTGCAGGGCCACGGTACCGTTGCACACCCCGACGGTGGTGCGCGCGGCGCAGAGCTTGGCGAAGTCGCGTTCGAAGCGGGCGATGTACGGGCCCGTGGACGAAACCCACGAGCTGCGAATGGCGTCGACGACGTACTTTTCTTCGTTGCCCGACAGGTCGGCGCTGGCGACGGGGATCTTGCGTGCGGTCATGGGCTTGCGTCCCACCTTCGAACGGTGGCTCCGGCAGAGGAAGATTCTACCTTCACGGGTGCTGTGCAGGTTGTCAAGTGCGACGCCGCCCCCGTATGGCGGCGATGGCCTTCGCGCGGTCGCGGTTGACTCCCCTGTTACATCTGCGACAAGGTGGCAGGAGTCTACCTCTGGCCGCCAAGCAAGACGAGATGACCGGAACAACCAAGCGTGCCCTGCGTGTGATCGACCATGTCGCCAACAGTGGCGGCGGCATCAAGTACGTGCTTCGCCTGCTCGACAACTTGCGCGAGAGCTGGCAGGTGCAACTTTGTGCGCAGCCGGTCGCACTGGAACGGTACCGACAGGCCGCTCGCGGCATGCCGCTCGACTTTCGGCGGACCTGGCCGCTCAACTTGGCGCCCGTCCTCGCCGACCGATCCCCACGCTTTGCGCAGTGGCTGGCCCGTCGGTCGAACAGCCATCGCGCATGGAGCTACCAGGTCCGCGCCCCAAACCTCGACGATGGCGGCGTCAGTTTCTTCCCTTGGCTTCATCGCCACGACTTGAGGAATTTCCAGGGCCACGGTCTTGGCGTCTTCCACGACGCCATCTTCTTTCGGATGCCCGAACTAATTGGGGCAGACGCCCTGGCGATGGAAACCGACAACCTGCACGCCTGGTTCGAGAAACTCGATATGATCGTGGTGACGTCGCGGCACACGACGAGGCGACTTCTCGACATCGCGGGCCAGGGATGGGCAAGCAAGATCGCAGTGATCCCGGTCGCGGATTTCGATGGGACTGCGAACTTGCCGGACCCAGGCCCGGCATCCACGCGACGATTCGGCCGCTACCTCGTGATGCCCGCAGTCGCGTCCGTCCACAAGAACCATCGCGTCCTGCTGCAAGCCATGCGCCGAAGTGTGGGCCAATGGAATCTGGTGCTGACGGGGGATGGCACGTTGCTCAATCCCGGCGGTCCGCTCAGCCGGCTCGTCGCCGAATCAGGCATCGCGGACAGAGTGTTCGGCCTGGGCCACATCAAGAAGGAGCTGGTGGCCCGCCTCATCGCCGATGCGGAAGCGCTGGTCATGCCGACCCTGGGCGAGGGGGGCGGCAGTTTCCCCGTCTGCGAGGCGATTGTCGCCGGGACGCCCGTTATTGCCTCGAATCTCGATGTCATCGAGGAACAGCTTGAGCGAATGCGAGCGCGGGCCACGCTCTTCGAACCGACCAGCGTGGATGCGCTGGTACAAGCTCTCGATCGCCTTGCCGAGAATCCAGACAGTTTTCATCACCTCGCGCGCGAACAGGTGGACAAGCTCCGCCTTCGGACGTGGGAGGAAGTCGCTCGTGATTTCGCCAAGTTGTTCGAGACGCTTTTCCCCGGCGGGCGGGGTTGATTCCAGCTCGGAGACTCCCTATGCGTTTGCCTTGTCCGGTCGTTGCAGAGTCGCGGACGCCAAGAACCGTTTCCCGTATATCCGCAGGAAGAAGGTGACCAGGCCGCTCGGCGCCGCGAGCGCCGCGATCGCGCCGAACACCTGGTAGCGCGCGCTGAGGAAATAGGTGAGAGCAACAATCATGGTCCCGTTGCAGAACACGGCCACCACGTTCAACCAGAGGCGATCCATGATGGCGAGCAGCTCCGCGTAGGAGGTGCTCCACATCGCTCCAAGCATGAGGATCCCCATGGCGACCCACACTTCCCTGCCGAAAACCACGTCGGTCCTGCGCAACCAGAACGCGATGAGCGTATTGCCCAGGAAGACGAGACACAGGCCACCCGTCGCGGCGATGGCCATTCTGACGCGCAAGAGCCGGGAAAAAGCGCGCGTCGTCCAGTCGTGATCGCCCCGCTCGTGGGCCTCGCGAAGCGCGGGAATGAACGAGTTGGTCCCGATCTGGATGACCGCGATGAACAGCATGTAGACCCGCATCGCAATCGAATAGGCCGCCACGGTGGACAGATCGCAGCGGTGCGCCAGCATAATGGACTGGGTCTCGTTCACGACCAACGCGCCCACCTGGAAGAGGAAGATCGGGACCGAGCGCGAGAGCAGACCTCGCAACGCGGTCCGCGAAACCTTCCGGAAGCTCGGTTTCAACCAGGGCAACGCCCGGCGGGTGGCATAGCCGAACGCGGCCATCGTGGCCAGCGGGATGGCCAGGCCGGGCGCGAAGATGAGAACCGGCATGGTCACGCCATTCCGGATGGCGACCAGCAACCCCACGCAGCTGAGGATGGCGCCCGCGAGGGTGAATGCATTCCACACGTACGTGCGCTGGTAGGCCGCGTAGATCTGCGGCGTGACCGAGAACGGAAGCGACATCACGAAGAGCGAGAGCGCGGCCGCGACCGACCACCGAACGGTTACTTCGTCGGCCGCTCCCTTGGCCCCAAGCAGGGCGCCCCACGGAACGGCGCCGACGGTCAGGAACGCGACCAAGGCCAGGAACCCGGAGACCACCAGCAGCGAGGCAAAGGCCGTACTGAGGTAACGGCAGGCTTCGTCCCGCTCGTCGCGCCCGTGGGCGGCGGAGAGCATGTTCACGAGGCCGTTTGCCAGGCCCAGGTC
>JADGRD010000404.1 GCA_017881285.1 Pseudomonadota bacterium
CATGGATGAGCAGATCCGAAGTGCGGCCTACGACCCACCGACCGGCTCGGACCGCACGGGGGCAGTCCAAGTCACATCGACTCGAAGCGCTCCTGTGCCGGGAGCTTGCCCCCACTCGGGACCAGGTCCGCGCCGGTCACGGGCCAGGGAATGCTGCCGAAGAAAGCAGGCTTGGTCGTCCGGAAGAGCGACGGTGGCAAGGTGTGGTCCGCCAACGTGGGATCCCATCCAATCGCGCCTGCCTGGAAGTTGCCATGGACGAACGTGTCGGTCACCGTAGCGTCGATGGTCAGGACGTTGAGGCCACTCCCGAGCTCGTTGCCGACCACGTTCTGGCCGTGCGAGTAGTCGAGCACGTCGATGCCTTCGGCCTGCACCCGGTTACGGTAGAAGGTGTTGCCCGGGCCGGTGGCGCCCCAATAGTCGCTCACGTCGATCTCCTGTACGGTGTTGCCCTCGAACAGGTTGCCGTTCGCGTAGTGGCCATGCACCGAGATGTCGCATGGAGTCCAGGTGCCACCCTCATTCTGGAACGGGTCGACCGAGTAGTTGTAGGCGAAGACGTTGAGGGTGGCGCCGACCTGGATAATCATCGAGTGGCGCAGGTGGAAGAAGACGTTGTTCTCGGTCAGCGTCCCGGTGACGTGCAGGCCCAGGCTGACCCCGTAACCGTGTCCCCCGCCGCCATAGTCGTGGGAGTGGTGGAAGGCAGAGTCGCGTACCTCGTTCCAGAGCGTCGATTCCATCGCCACGTGAGCACGCATGGTGTTCTCGCCCTCGCAGTCGCGCATCCAGCAGCCGGCCGCGTTCTTGATCAGCACGGTCTCGCGATCGGCGGTGTCGTTACGGGCCAGATGCAGCCCCTGCAACCCGGCGCCCTCCACCAGCCCGAGCGGGCGGACGACCGGAGCCATGGCGGGGTTGAAGTCCAGCGACAAGGGTGGGTCGATCGCCAATGAGTTTCCCTCGACGGCGGCGACTTGCATTACCTGCCCGACGGCGCTGTCCGGTACCCAGCTCTCGTTGCGCCACCGCGCCTCCGGATCCATCACCGACCAGTCGTTGGTTTGCTGAATCTCGGCGTACTCACCTACGGTGAAGCCGGATGCATCGTCGACCTCGAGCCGGCTTGTGCCCTTGCCGACCCCGGAGCGCACGGCGACGAAGTCGCCTCGATCGTACTTGATGATCGAGATCCCAGGCGCATCGCCCTCGAACACCAGGCGGCTGGCGTCAGGTCCGTCCCCGCACAGCACGATGCCCTTGGCGATGGTGAGCCCACCGCGAACCAGGTAGGTTCCCGCTGGAACGCGCACCGCGCTGCCTTGCGGCGCAGCAGCGATGGCCGCGGCGAAGGCCGCCGTATCGTCCGTGGTCCCGTCGCCGATCGCCCCAAAATCCCGTACGCTGCGCGCGCCTGCCGGGCAGGCTGCCAGGGGGTCGGGCAAGCCCCCCCGCACCCCCGGGTTCCAGGGTACGAGCCGATTCGGTGGAATCGGCCCGCCCGCGACGCCGCCACCCTCGGCACCCGCGTCCGTGCCAATCGAGCCGCCGCTACCGCCGCCGCCGCCATCCCCTGGCAACGTCTTAGATCCGGCATCGCACCCAAGAAGGATCAGCCCTGCCGCCAGCCCGCCGAGCCGTACGAAATCCATGTTTTCAATGTGTCGGAGTCGGCCCGCGTAGTCAACCCGACGTGGCCGCGGCCGGCCCGGTCGTGCCCGAGAATGCATCGTCGAGGACGCACGGCTTGGAAGCCATCGACCTTCACCCCACATCGGTCGCTGCCTTCGCATCGGTCGTGGGCGGCGCGACCGTGCCGGTGTTGGCGATGGCGACCAGAGGCGGCGCGCTCGGGTAGCCCAAGCAATTGCCCCGTTCACGCGTCACGGATCAGAAACGCGTCCTCGCGAATTGTCGCGCGACAACTGAGGTGTCTACCATCTCCACCCACTCCTGATCGCCCATGCGCAGGGCCCGTAGGGCGCACACAGGACGGCTAGGGTGAGCGAGCCGGCCCCGGAATCTTCGGATGCGCCTTGAGCCAGCTCCACACCCACTCGCCGAAGGCCGGGGCGAAGGCGGGGACGTGCGGAGCACCGTGCATGGTGAATAGCCGTACGTCTACACCTGCCGGGCAGCCGGTGGCCTGCTCCGCCGTCGTCTCGGCCCCGGGCTCGCCATCAAGGTCGAGCTGGGGAGGGAAGGGCGCACGCGTTCCCGAACAAGCGTCGAGGCGTGCCCATCGTTCCACGGTGGCGACGGCGCCGGGGTAGTCGCCCTTGCCGAGCCCGAGCACTCGACCGCCGCCAGCATACAGAATGATGCGGTCGGTGTCGGCATGGACCTGGAGAACGCTCACGGGGCTGCGCGGTCGGCAGCGGCCGGGGTCGCTCCAGGTGGTCCCCGAAATGGGCACGATCGCCGCGATCTCGTCGGCCGCTTCGCAGGCAAGTCGGTGAGCCATGAACGCGCCGTTGGAAAGGCCGAGGACGTATCGCCGTCGAGGATCGGCGTGGTAGGCAGCGGAAACTTCTTCGAGAAGCCCGCGTAGGTATGCGACATCATCGACGGTGCTGTCGAAGAAGTTGCAGCACGCATCGGTGGCGTTCCAGAAGCGGTTTCCGCGCTGGTCGGGCGTCCCGTCGGGCACGATCAGCACGAAGCCCTCGCGGCGCGCCAGCGCCGGCAAGCCGAGCCCCTCGACGAAGTTCGCCCCCGTGTCGCCGTAGCCGTGCAGCGCGAGCAGCACCCCTTGAGCAGCGCCCTCAGGGGCGATGACCCATGCCGGCCGGCTACCACCGAAGCGGCTGGTCGCGGACGGTGACGGCGCTGGCCCGACACCAGTATGGGTGGCGAACGGCGTCCCACCACCGCAACTACCTGGGCAGGCGCTGCGGCACGCAGCCCCGAGCACTACGACGGCAAGGACGGCAAGGCGCATGAAGTCGGCCAGCGAGAGTTAGCGAGGTCATTCTGCCAACGGCGGCGGGTGCGTACAAGCACCGAGTCTCTCCGACCCTCGGTCCGTCAACCTGATAGCTGAGCGTGTAGCACGCGTCCCGGCAGGACCGGCGGCCGATCCGGCGGCATGGTCAGCATGAACAGCGCGGTCTCGGGTGGGGGCGCTACTGCCGCCGACGCAGACCGAGACAACACCGGGGAGGCTGCCACGGAGCCGGGTCGCAGCGCGGCCGGCGTGAGCGGCAGCCCGCGATCCGGTGCCTCTCTCTCCTACGTCGACGGGGTCTTGGGCGCCACAGGGGGCCGCCGTGGCGGTGGTGGACCGTCGATGAAGCTGACGGTTGACGGCACCGTCGCCGGGGCATCGTAGCGATCCGATCCCGGCCTTCGGAGACACGCCTCAGCGTGCGCGGGGCCGGCGGTTCGCACGCATTTGTCGACGCCCTGGAGCGGCAGTTCGAGCAGCTTTGGGTAGAACCGATTTGAGGATCGGCCGCAAGAACGGGGACGCTCAGGCTCCTACGATCAGGGTGACACTCCCCCCTCCGATTACCTCATTCCTACCTCATTCCCTGAAATTACCTCATGCGCGCGGCGCGCAAAGGAAAAGCTCTGGGATTACCAGGGCTTTGGAGCGGGCGAAGGGACTTGAACCCTCGACGTTCACCTTGGCAAGGTGACACTCTACCACTGAGTTACGCCCGCAGAGGGGGTTGGATTTAAGCCAAAACCTCCCTTCCGTCAAGGGGTTGCGTGTCGGAATTGCAACCGGTCAGTCTTCGTCGCCGGGCTCGGCGGGATGACCTCGGGGAGCACTCGCCGCAGGCAACTCCGCGACGTCGAGGCTGCAGGCGGCGAGCGCCTTGTGTATGTCTTCGCGGGAGGCATCCACGTCGATGGTGCAAGGTTCGCGCAAGAGGGCCGTCAGGGCCTGGGCGGCAAAGCGGCGCGCGAGGGGATACGGGCTACCGAGAACCCTCGCCACCTGCGGCGCGGCGGCGGTGACCTTGTTGTCGGCGAGCACCATCACGGCCGCGACCTGCTCGTGCGGACGCCCGCGCGCGAGGGTCGCGAGCAGGGTGTTCGCCTCGAGGTCGCCGTAGAGGGCCAGGAGCCGGCGGCGATCGTACTTCTTCCCCCACCACTGCTCCATCGTGCCCAGCAACGAAGCCACGCTTTTGTCGGCATGGCAAAGGGCGCATTCGAGCGGCCGGTCGCCTTCCACACGCTCGCGGTCGGTCGGGGAGCCAATGCGGTGATAGCGTGTGAGGGCATAGTCTAGCCCCATGTTCTTGCGGGGCATGTGGCAGCCCACGCACGAGCCGCCGGGACCGGTCGGTAGATGATGCGCGTGCTTGGCTAGGCCTTCCACGCTAGCGAGGTCCGGATGGCACTTCGCGCAGACGACGTTGCCTGCCGGTGTCGCCAGTCGGGCCAGGGCTTCCGGCTGGTCGAGCGCGTGCGGGTCGTGACAGGCGGTGCACGCCAGGCTCTTGCCCGGACCGCCGAGCATGAAATCCCGCGCTTCGCCCGAGGTGGTCACGCTGCCGCCCGGCGCGGGGCCGTGGCGCAGCCCGCCTTCCCAGGTGTACGAATAGCGGGAAAACAGCACCTGGTGGCAACGGGCGCAGGTGCGATTGATGAGCAGCGCGCGCGACGGGATGCCGCCGGCCGGCATGCGAAGC
>JADGRD010000405.1 GCA_017881285.1 Pseudomonadota bacterium
CAAAGTGAAAAGACACTAACGGAATAATAATGAATACGCCAGGCTCACCAGCACCCCCCCAACTTCCAGGCCGAACAGCCCCGCCAGCACGTACAGGAAGATCATCCAACCCGATGGCGCGGTTTTTTGGCGGACCTCCTGTCCCTCGGCCGCCCGAGCGAGGCCGCCCGTCGGGCTGGCTACGGAATGATCGCGGGCATACACCGGTCGTTCGAGCAGGTGATGTCGTTGCAGCAGTCCGCGCTGGTGGTGCAGATCTGACCGTATTCGGCACAGCCGGGCGCGCTGGTGTCGGGGGTGCCGGCGTCCGGCGTTCCGGACGGCGGGGTGGGAATGCCGCAGATGCCCTGGGTCGAGCCCTGCGGCTGGATGCATGTCGATCCCCTGCAGCAGTCGCCATTGATCGAGCACGGACCACCCACCGGCACGCAGGCCGAGGGCACGCCGCCGTCGATACCGGTGGTGCCCGGCGGGTTGTAGCAGCGCAAGAGCCCGGTTCCGTCGGGCACACACGGCATCTGATTGCAGCAGTCCATGGCCGACGAACAGATCCCGCCGCCCGCGATACACGTGGTGCCGAGGCCGTTGCAACGCGGAACCCCGAGGAAGTCGAGCTGGCACACGCCCGAGTTGCCGACGGCCGCGCAGCAGTCGTTGCGCGCCGAGGAAACGCTACAGGTGTAGTTCTTGTAGTGGCAGACATTGCCCTGCGGGTTGCAGCTACGCGGGTTGCGGCAGATGCCGATGGTCTTGCCGGTATCGATCTCGCAGGTCACGTTGCCGTCACCCGGCAGTCCCGTGCCCGCGGCCCCGCAGCAGTCGCTGTCCTTGCGGCAGAGGTCGCCGTTGACCCGGCAGCCGCTGGCCGGCTGGCACACCTTCACGCCGGTCGGCGCATAGGGCGCGCACAGGCGGCTGCAGCAGTTGTTGCAGTCGCCGCACACGGTGCCGTCGACGCCGTCGGAGCAGTAGGTGGCACCCGAAGGCGGCGGCGCGCAGGTGCCGAGCGTGCCTGTCCCCTTCTGGCAGTCCCCCGAGCAGCAGGTGTTGCTGTCGCTGCACACGTCGCCGGTCTGGATGCAGAAGGAAGAGCCCAGCTTGCACAGACCGGCCTCGCACAGGCTCGAGCAGCACTGGCTGCTGGCGGTGCACGGGTTGCCGGCGGTGCGGCAGGCGGTATTGAGCGCCTGGCAGAGGCCCGCGTTGCAGTTGCCTCCGCAGCAAGAAGCCGAATCCGTGCAGGCCTGGCCATCGGCGATGCACGCGTACGCGCTGCAGCGACCGGCGGTGCAGGCCATCGAGCAGCACTCCGTCGACGCCACGCAGCCGCCACCCGTAGGCGTGCACTTGTTGATGGAAGCGGCACAGGTGGCGCTTGCCGGATCGCAGATCCCCGAGCAACAGTCCGCACTGGTGGCGCAGTGCTGTCCGAACGCCCGGTAGCAGGGCGAGGGGATCACATCGCCGGTCTGGCTGGTGGTGTCCTTGTTGCCGGCGCTGCCGTCCGGGTACTTTCCAATGCTTGTGGTGCTGCTGCAGGCAGCGGACACGAGCAGGACGATGGCGAATCCGGCGGAAAGACGAAGCGAGCTTGGCATGGGGCCTCCTTGGGGGTCTCCAAAGGTGTTTGGATGGATTCGGCAGAATCCGTCACGGAATCGAGCGCAGGGCCTGGTCCACGACCGGCGAGAACAGGCTGTGGGGGTGCTGGCGGTGGAAGCGCGCTGCCCGCTGCCGGGCCTGGGAGAATTCACCTTTGGCGACCAGCGCTTGCACCAGCAGGCTGTCCCTCTCCTCGGCAAGCTGGCCGCTCGGGAAGGCCTGCGTGTGCCGGCGCAGCGCCGCGATAGCAAGATCGGTGTGGCCGCGTGCGAGCGCAGTGCGCCCCATCTCCACCAACTTGCGCTCGGCCGCCAACCCGCGGTCTCGCGCATCGCCCAGGTTCGGCTCGGTCTCGCGCACGCGACTGGGCGCCGTGGCGGGTGGCTGGGCGGCCACGGTTGCCACCTCGGCCGTCTCGGCGGGCGGCGGGGGCGGCGGTCGGCTCGGAGGCTCGGGCGCCGGCGGCGCGGTGACGATGGCGGGCGGAGCAGGCAACTCCGACTTTTGCCGGATGTGCTGGACGGTG
Source organism: Pseudomonadota bacterium (assembly GCA_017881285.1). Taxonomy (GTDB): domain Bacteria; phylum Myxococcota_A; class Polyangia; order Fen-1088; family Fen-1088; genus Fen-1118. Next base: position 2,129 of record JADGRD010000405.1, read on the forward strand.
CCGTAGGTCGCGGCGCCGACCGCCGCTCCCACCAGGAAGGTCGCCAACCCGCGTCCCGAGGAGCCGGCCAGCGTGCGCCGCAGAAGCCCCGTGCGCACCGGGGTCGGGGCCACGGTCGGCCCCGGTGAGGTCGGCATGGCATCGCCCGCGCCGGGCGGCAGCCCCAGACTGGTGGAAAGGCGCGTGAAGACCCGCTGCCCCACCTCGGGCGGCGGGTCGGGGCAGGCCTTCTCCGCGTCGAGCAATTCTCGCAGCGTTTCCTGCGCGAGATCCGGCGGGTCAGTCATCGCGCCTCCTCTCCGCCGAGCGGAACCGCACGATCCACGCCGCCACGTCGGCCCGAGCCAGGCGCAGGCGCGAGTAGGCGGTGTTGAGCGGAATGGATAACGCGCTGGCGATCTCGGGAACCGGCACCTCGTCGAGCTCGTGCATGACGAAGACCGCCCGCCGATCGAGATCAAGTGCGTCGAGGGCTTTCATGAGCAGAGCTCGCGCCTCCGTCCCTTCCATTCGTTCGTGGGGCGTGGGCGCGGCATCGACGGGTTCGACCCGCTCGGCGGGAACCTCACGCAGGTTGCGCTGGAGTCGCCGGAAGTCGGACACCACGCGCAGGGCGATGCCAAACAGCCAGGGGCGCAGTGGGCGCGCCGGGTCGTAGTCGCCCAGATGCCGGTGAACCACCACGAAGACATCGTGGGCGAGATCTTCGAGGTCGGGCAGCGGCGCTCCGAGGCGTCGCAGAGTCTTCCACACATACGCGAGCTCCGAACGATAGATGGTAGGCAGATCGGGAGGCCGCTGGGCACTCGTCTCAGGGTCCCCAGGAAATGGTTTGGGGTGAGAACCCGGATCCGTCATGGGAATCGGATTGCGACGCCGAGGCCGAGAGTGAAGGCTACCGGGGGCGAGGTCCAGACCACGGAATCGTCGACTGTGAGCTTGGTCTCGGTGACCGGCGCGGTCACGTCGCCATGCAACGCCAGGGACATCCGCGCCGTGATGGGCAACGCGAAAGCGAGGCGGACGCCGAAGCCGAGGTAGGGCAGGGTTGCACGCCGGGAATCGAGCAGGCCGTGGCCTGCGACCCGCTGCGCACCCCCCGTCACCAGAGCGCAGGCGGCGACCATCCCGGCATGCGCGCACGGCACGAGGGACGCGACCAGAAGTGATGCGCTGGCCTCGCCCACGCGCAGGGGAGCCGACGCTGGCAGATCCACGCGTGCCTCGAGGCCCAGCGACACTGCCCCACTTTGCAGGCCAGCACCCGCTTGGAACCCCAGATTGGCCGCGGGCGCCGACTGAAGCCCACCCAGCAAGCCTGCCTCGACTCGTGTCGCGATCGGCGGCCAGGCCGAAGACGATCCACTCGGGGGGGTGGTCGCCTCTGTCTGCGCGGGGTCGCCATCGCGAGGCGCGCCGGCTTTGGCCGCCCCCGCGGTGAACGACGCTGGTGGCTCCTCGCCCGACCGTGGCGGCGCGGAGCCCATGGGGTCGATGGCGATGGCGATGGCCAGCTCGACCGAGGACGCCAGCTCGGCGCAGTCGCGATTGCGGGAGACCAGCCGGCGCTCGGCCTTGAGCTTGCCGTGGGCATCGGTCAGCTCGATGCGCGCTTCGAGGACGTGGCCAGCCTGTCGGATGGTGGCCCGCAGATGATCGTCGGCCTGGTCCCGAAAGGGCTCGTACCCCAGGCGAGCCGCGACCCCGGCCCGAATCGCCGCGTCGTCTGGGCAGAGGGCCGCGCCGTCCTGCCGCTCGTAGTCGAGGTGGACTGGCCGTGGCACGTCCGCGAACGCGGAGGCGCGCGCGACGAGAGCGATGGCCAAGCCCGGGCCGGCCAGGAGAGCCTTGCGGAACACGAGGCGAGTCTACCCCAGGCGACTCGCTTCCAGGTTGGCCTTTCCGGCTACTGCCGCCGGCGCCTTCTCCGCAGCAGCAGAGCCGCTCCGGCGATCAGGAATGGCGCCGCCAAAACCGGACGGACCGGTTGGCCTTTGCCGAGCTCGCAGCTACAACCCGAGTGGTTCAGTTTTGTCGTCGGGCTCGCATCGCCCGTGCCTGCGTCGGGGGCGCCGATGCTGCCGCCGTAGCTCGGGATGCCGCCGGCTGCACCGCCGACGTTGGGGATGCCGCCGGCTGCGCCGCCCAAGACCGGGACGCCGCCGCCCGCGCCGCCGCTGGGATAGGGCCTGCCGCCGGAGCCGCCGTAGCTGCCACCCGAACCGCCGTAGCTGCCGCAGTTATAGTCGTAGTTCGAACAGGTGCCCATGCCATCGCAGGTCAAGCACGACCCGCAGGTCACCGTGAACCCTGGGTACGCGCAGGTCCCGGCGCCGTCGCAGGTGGACTTGCACACGCCCGTGCCGCTGCCGCATTCGGTCTGCGGATCGGTGCCCGCCGGATAGGGGGTGCACCTGCCGGCCCGCCCGGCCTGGTTGCAGGATGCGCAGGTGCCCGCGCACGCGCCGTCGCAGCACACGCCGTCGGCACAGAACCCGGATGCGCAAGCGCCGGC
>JADGRD010000406.1 GCA_017881285.1 Pseudomonadota bacterium
GGGTGCCGGCGGCATCACCGCCCGCGGCACCGGAGGTGGTAGCGGCGGGATCGGGGTCGCAAGCGGCACCGGCGGTGTGACCGGTTCTGGTGGTGGCAGCGGGACGGCGCCGTCCCTGCAAGGCCTGGCCGCCGCTTTTTGCTCTGCCGCCCGTAGCTGCTGCGCTCTCAAGGCCTATCCCACGGCCCCGCTCGCCGATTGCGAAACGCAGTTCCAAAGCCGGGTGCGCTCGCTCGCCTTGGTGAACAAGGGAACGGTCGTCATCGACAGCTCCGGTCTCGCCACCTGCATCGCCGCCTACAAGACGGCCGCAACTCTCTGTAGCTTCTACGATGTGGTCGACGGGTGTGGCGGCGTCTTCGTCGGTACCAAGCCGGACGGCCAGCTCTGCGGCAGCGGCAATCAGGCCGGCGGCCTCGAATGCAATCCGAACGGTGGGCCCAAGATGTGCTTCTGGACGCAGTCACCGAGCGATCCCTCGATCACGGGCACCTGCATGCCGATTCCGCACGGCAAGCAGGGCGATGCTTGCGTCACCACCTGCTACAAGGGCGATGATTGCTCGGAAGACCTGTATGCGTGGACGGGCGCCGATACCGCCAATTGCTTCGAGACCGACGGACTTTATTGCAAGCACGAAGACAACGGCGTCGCCACGTGTGCCCCGCTGCTACCCCACGGTGCCACCTGCTCGACCACGGACTACGATGCATGCGGCAGCGGCAACTACTGCGATTGGAACAATTCCACGTGCAAGGCCTCTGCCACCCTCGGCCAATCCTGCCAGACCATCGCTTGCCTCAGCCGATTCCAGTGCGGAACCGACCAAAAATGCGCAAACGTTCCGCTGGCCAACGACGAGGTGTGCGCAGGAAACCCAGCCGTGCCTTAGGCCGCGCGACCGGGTGCGCATGTCAGCGATGGAGCAGGATGCCGCCATGGCTGCTGCCGATCGCGAGCTCGCCGGCCGGTTGTTCGGATATGGATAGTCATTTCAAGCGCCATTTTGCCTTGGCCGAAACGCATCCGCAGTAAAATGTCCGATAAGGAGCATTACGTCAATTACAGAGACCTAAACGTCAATCTGCCCCTATACGCAGGGGCGAATCGAGATCAGATTGCAGATCGCGCCAAAGCACGGCCTCCGCGGAAGCCCAAGATTCCAAGCAGTTGAGGCCATCGAGGCCGTGGCCGTGCTCGATAATTCGGACATTCGTGGAGATCATTTGTAAAGCCTCTGCTTCGCCCAACATGGGGATATAGTGGAGCGAAGAAATGCATCACTAGGCAATGGGGCACCTACGCGAACGAAATGTGGAGCTTGAAGGTCTTGCCACCCGATGCCCAGTAAGGCAAGGAGGCCCAGTCCCCATTTACCTTCATGCCCACGGTCGTCCGCACAGGGGAATTTGACAGGGTGTTGTCGGAACCAGCACCCGGTTTCGGCGGCGATGCAGACGCGTTGACAAAGATTAGGCCCTGCTGTCAAGAATCGTGCAGCAGCGATGTGTTTTCACTTGAGTGGGCTACGCCCGCTCAAGTGCGCAACTTCGGCTAGCGTTGCCCGACGACGAGCTCGATCCCGCCGAGATCTATCGATTGACCCACGAGCTCGCGCGGGCGCTCGCAGATGATGATGTACTGGCGCACCCGCGCGAAGCCCGGCGGCGCGTACCGCGGCTGCACAGCCTCAGGCGCCGTTAGGCGCGTGGATCCGGGTAGAGCGTTGCGGGACCCATCTCGCGTGTTTCGCAGTAGCCGCGACCGCGTCTGTCTCGATTCGCGACGCCCGTGATGCATGGCCAGGGACTCGATGTCATACGGTGGTGGCGGCAGCTCCACCTGCACCGTGGTGTTTGCCTCGGCCTGCCCCACGAGAAAGGTCGGACGTCAGCCGCCGTTCAGGAATTTCTCAAGAGCCTCCATGGGTGACCCCCATGGGGAGGGTCACTTCAGATTGGACAGCATCTGGGCTTTCTCGGTGTCGAGACCCAGCCACTGTCCCCAGCCTGACTCGTTCGACAGCGTATAGGCGTGCTGGTAGAGACCGCCGGTGTCGCCCGATTCCGGATTGATGGACCAGTAGAGGAAGTCGGTCATCTTCTTCGAAACCAGGTAGTCGACGAAGATGTTCTGCCACTCCCAGTCGAAGCGGACATCCTTCGGCAGGTGAGCCCAGATGGTCGCTGCCTGGGGCTTGACCGGGTTGTCGAAGGGCCAACCCGTGTGGCCGCCGAACTCGCCGATGATCACGCAGTAGTTGTTGTCGTGCAGGTACCCGAAGCGGTTATCCCAACCCTTGCGCAGCTGCGCGACCACGTCCGCATTCTTGCGCTCGACGACGAGGTTGCACTTGGCCTTGCCGGCGGCATCGTCTTCCAGGCCGGCACAGGCAGCCGTCTGGTCGATGAATTGGCGCTGCACGTAGACGGCGGGGCCGTAGGTGTGCGGCGAGAAGCACAGCCGATCCTTGGGAATCTGGATCGGATCGAACTGCTGGCCGTAGAGGTTTTCCCCCCAGTTCGGGTTGGTCGTGACGTCGCCGTAGGGCTCGTCGACCATCGCGCCGCTGGCATCCTCGTGCGATCCCGAGATGCCTTCCACCACGGCGATCAGATCGTCGTCCTCGGCGGCGATGGCGTCGTAACATTCCTTGGCCAGATCCGCCCAGTCGGACCAGGAGTACTTGAACGGCTCGTTGAAACAATCGATTCCGATGACGTTCTTGATGCCGAGCTGCTTCGGCAGCTTGGCGAGGGTGTGGATATCCGCCAGCCACTTGGCGCGGTCATAGGCGTCTTCGCCCGTCTTGCAGGTGTAATTTTCCTTCTTGTACTTGTAGTTCTCGCGGTTGGCGTCGGTCCAGGGCGGGCCATCATCGATCTTGCCGGCGCGCCAGCCGATGTGGTTCGAGCACGAGTGCATGTCCAGGATCACGAAGAGGTTGTTCTTGCTGGCCTGGATGAGGAAGTCCTCGAGCGCGGACAAGGCGTCGGTGTACGGATAGTACGCGGGATCGTTGTTGCGGATCTTGACGTCCGTGCGTGAATAGAGTCCGTCGGGATGGTTGGCGACCAACGTCTGGGGCGCGACGGGAAACCGGATCGTGTTGAACGCCAGCGGAGGAGCCGCGATCTCCTTCATGGTCTGCTCGATCGTGCGCTTGTTGCTCGTGGCCCAGTAGACCGAGCCAATGTAGAGTTCCATGGCCCCTGGACGAGCGAGGTCGTCCTGCCCTTCGAGCCCGAACCAGTTACCGCCGCGGACCTGGAGCTCGGTCCCGTCATGGGTGAGATGGCCCTGCCCATTCACGCGAAACGCGCCGGCCTTGCCTGAAGTTTCTGGTGTCGGCTTCGCATCCGCCGGAGGGACAAAGGGCGTCGCGGTCTTGGGTACCGTCGTGCCCCCGGTCCCGCCGGTCGGGATGCCCGCGGTGCCACCGGAAGCGGGGTTGCCGGTACCGCCGGGGCCCGCGCCGCCAGCGCCGGAGCTGCCGCCGCCCGTGCTGCCGGGACCCCCGCCGCCGGTTCCCGGGCTGGACGACCCGCCGCCGCAAACGCCGCAGGTGATGTCGCACAGCCTTGCCTCTCGGAACCACTGCGATCCGCACTGGCCCCAGGTTTTCCAGGTGGCGCATTCCGGGCCGCCGGGTGGCTGGGTATCCGCGCAGGGTACGGAGCTTCCGCCAGCACCCGAGACCACGCCGCCCGTCGCGGAGGGGCTGCCACCCGTGGTCGAGATGATTCCGCCGGACCCGCCATTGCCACCGCTGCCTCCCCCGGGAGTGGAAGTCCGTCCCCCGGTGTTGATGACCTGTCCGCCGCTACCACCGCTGTCCGCCCCACCGCTGCCCGAGCCGCCACCCAGGCCGCCGGAACCGCCTTTCGAGCAGGCTTGGACGAGACCGATGCCGAGTAGCAGAGCCAGGAAGGTCAACTCGCCATTGCCACGCGTTTTCGAGCTGGTACTCATCTTGAAACTCCCAGATGAAGGTTGAAACTAGGTGGCGAACGGTCGCCCCGGGATGCAAGGCGCCGTATCACCTTCCACACGCGTGACCGTGCTAACGGGAAGCCACATGTCAGATTTTCGCCCCGAAAATACCGGAGAGGCAAGCAAAACACCGAAAGGCCAGCGCGACGGTTCCCGGCAAGCCTCACAGCGCTGCGTCGGCTTTTCGCGTCGTCGTTGAGGCTCTCACTGCAGCCTCGGACGGGTCGCGGCTCATCGCGCACAGCAGCAGCGGCCTTGGGACCGAGTCGACCACGCTACGGCGCAAGGTAGGGCTTGATCAAGTCGTACTTGGCCTGATTCACGTCACCCAATCATCTTTCAGGATCCCTTCCGTGTCGCCCGAGTTGGAGTTCATGCTCCAGAAGGTCCAACTAGCCTGCCCGCCCACGTAGTCCATAAAGGTGGTCAACCACTTGTAGGGCGCGGAGTTGGGATCCGCGGCCGATGCTTCCTTGATGCCGAACTCGCCAACAAACAGGCGGGCAATCCCTTGCCTGTCCACGAACCAGAAGTGCTTGTCCCAAATGTCCTTGAGGTTGTTGGGGAAGCCAGCGGCCGTGAACCACGGCTGGTTGTAAACCTCGGGGCCGCACTCGTGCACCGAGTACCATA
>JADGRD010000407.1 GCA_017881285.1 Pseudomonadota bacterium
GGGATGACGGCGTTGGGGAAGATGTATTTGTGGTACCAGGGATCGATCTGGGTGCGCGGCTCTTGCCCGCCAATGGTGTGGACGAAGACGGTGCCCCCGGGCGCCAGGCAGCGGGTGGCCAGCTCCATGTAGGAGCGATAGTTTTTGGGACCGACGTGCTCCATCAAGCCGATGGAAACGACGGCGTCGTAGCTGCCGGTTGCCTTGCGATAGTCCTCGAGCCGGATCTCGACCGGCAACTTCGCGTGGCGTGTTTGGGCCCAGGCGCATTGCTCGCGCGATACCGTGTAGCCGACGACGCTGGCCCCGTAGTTTTCGGCGGCAAACGCCGCAAAGCCGCCCCAGCCGCAGCCCAGATCGAGAATACGCATGCCGGGCCGGGCGCCGATCTTGCGACAAACCAGATCCAATTTGTCCTCTTGGGCGGCGTCCAGACTGTCGGCCTTGCGCCAATACGCGCAGGTGTAGACCATGCGCGGCCCCAACATGACCTGGTACAGATCGTTGCCCACGTCGTAGTGGCGTTCGCCTACCTCGAAAGCCCGGGTGGCTTGCAGGTTGAAAAGGCGCGAACGGATCGCGTTCGCCACCAATACCCAGCTTTCGCGCAGAACGAGGTCGAGTCGGGTTCGCGTCAGTCGTTCGAACATCTGGTCGATGGCCTGGCAGTCCCACCACCCCTCCACGTAGGCCTCGCCGACCCCCAGCGTGCCATCGCGCAGAGCGCGCGCATATACGCGGTCGTCGTGCACCTGGATGTCCCACGGCGCGTCCCCGCCGATGGCGATGCCGGCGCGCTCTAGGATGTCGCGCATGCTGTCGGCCGCGCGACGGTCGTCGAAAGCCGAGAGCAACCTCTTCGCGGTTTGGGTCATGTCACCCCTCCTGATACGTTGCCTTGGCCGCGCCTGCCGAGCCACCAATCGGCTCCATCCAGGGCGAGGTCGACGAGCCGCGGCGCCGGAAATCGCGCACCCGAAAACATCCAGGCGAAACCCGCGCTGACCGCGTGGCGGGACTTGCGCGCAAGGAAGCCGTTCGCGGGCGCGGTCGGCCCGTCCATCGAGGACCGCGAATATCGTCGCCGCAACGAGGTGGCGGTTTCGCGCAATCGAAACACGCGCTGGTAGTCGGCCAGAACCGGATGGGCCGCCAGGCGTGTCGGATAGCTCGCGGGGGCGTCGGCGGCAATCGCCTCGGCCAGCAAGCGCCCCGAGACTACCGCGGGCAGGATCCCCTCGGCGGTGAGAGGTTGCGCCAGCCCCAAGCTGTCGCCAACCAGGTAGGCGCCCCCTTTGCCGTCGCCATCGACGCGCGCCGCCCCACGCAGATGCTCCGGATGGTACAGGTAGTAGGAATACCCCTTCGTCGCATCCAACTCGGCCTCGACGTCCGCTGGCAAGTGGCCGGCCGCGCGGAAGCTTGCGCGTGCGGACTGCCACGCGGTTCGCACCTCCCTTGGATCCGCGGTTCCCGTGCCGACATTCAGCCAGTCGGTCTTGGGCACGTTCCAGGAGTACCCCGACAGATCGTCGTGCAACAGCAACTCGGGCTCGCCATCCCGGCCGAGGCGCGTGCGGGCAATGGCGGTAGGATCGGCGCGAAACTCGTGCTCTTGCACCCCGACCGGCCCCAAGGGGCGGGTCGGCGAGCACAGGCGCGCGACCGGGCAATGGGTTCCGCCCGCGCCGACCAGATGGCGGGCGCGCAGGCCGGCGACCGACCACAACCCATCCTCGTCACGAGCGATGTCCCCGACCGTGACGCCCAGATGCAGCTCGGCGCCGCTTCGGCGCAGAAGAAAGTCGTCGAATTCGAAACGGCGAATGAACCATCCGCGGCACGAGATGGCGCGATCCTCGCCACCATAGCGGACGTGGCACGTCCGCCATTCCCACCGCCCGCCGGGATAGTCGTACGGCGAAAGCTCGAGGACGTCCCAGATGGGCGTCGACAGCCAGCCCGAGCACAGCTTGACCCGTGGGAATTGGGCGCGATCCACGACGGCGACGCGAGCCCCGGCCTTGGCCAAGAAGCGCGCGCACGTGCTCCCCGCCGGCCCACCACCGACCACCAGAACGTCGAGGACAGCCATGGTCCGAAATGTAGCGCACGCTGCGCGGATTCCCAGGCGCGGATTTCCGGGTGGCGCGCCGGGACGGCCATGACTTTTGGCGCCATCCGACCGTGCCACCCGCAACGGAAGGCACGGTCCTTCTGACGTGACCATGTTTCAACCGTGTTTCATCCCTTACACCCGCCGCTGCAGACTTCGTCTATGAACACATCAATCGGTCTCGTTCTGCAAGCCCCTCGAGACCTGCCGCAGTCTTCGAGCGGATACCTTCGGTCCACCATGATTCTCTTCGCGCTGGTTCATCTGGTCGCGGCGACCGGGATCGTACTCGGCGGATGGTCATGGCGTGGCTTCGCCCTCGCGTTGGGCGTCTACTACGTGCGCATGATCGTGGTCACGGCGGGGTACCATCGTTACTTTTCCCATCGCGCCTTCCGCACCTCGCGAGTCTTCCAGTTTCTGCTGGCGGTCGGTGCCCAGAGCGCGGGCGAGAATAGCGTTGTGTGGTGGGCGAGCCACCACCGCTGGCACCATCGATACTCGGATACCCCCCTCGACGTACATTCGCCCAAGCAGCGAGGTTTCTGGTATGCGCACGTGGGATGGATCCTGAAGAACACCTGGGCGACCGACCTCAAACAGGTGCCCGATCTCGCCAAGTATCCGGAGCTCCGTTTCTTGAACCGCCCCGGCATCGACTTCCTGCCCTGCGCCCTCCTCGGATTGGCGTTTCTCCTCATCGGCGGCGTCCATGGCCTGATTTGGGGATTCATGGTTTCCACCGTCCTGCTCTGGCACGGGTCTTTCGCCATCAATTCCCTGACCCACTTGGTCGGCCGCCGGCGCTACGCTACGAAGGACGACTCGCGCAATCATTGGCTGCTTGCGCTCATCACCTCCGGCGAAGGTTGGCACAACAATCACCACCATTATTCCAGCTCCGCCAAACAGGGATTCTTTTGGTGGGAGATCGACCCGACCTATTGGGTGCTACGCGGTTTGCAGAGGCTGGGCCTGGTCTGGGATCTGCGACGTCCGCCCGCGGATGTGCTCGCTGGGCCGCTCGAAGCAGGAGCTGACCCCGAGCGCGTGCAACGCGCCCGCGACGCAGCCCGCGCTCAGGCATAGGCACCAGACGGTCAGTCCGAGATCGATCAGGCCGGGCGCACAGAACGGATTCAAGGGCGCGAAGCCGTTGACGAATTGACGCCGAGAAGGTGACCGGCACATCGCCTCCTCTGGGCGAATCGGACCGGAGGCGGCCGGCAAGCGCAAGATCCGAGGAAATGAGTACCGGAGGAGGGACTCGAACCCTCAGGAAGTCCTCTAGAAAACCTGCTTCGATTCGCTTACGCTCTGCCAAGGAGGACAGATGGCAGCGCGGATGAAAGGCGCATCTCAATCGGCGAGGCCGAGCTTTGGATTCGTTCGGCCCGGAAAAGCGGTGGCCCTGGTGGCCCTACCCATCCTGGTCGCCATCGCGGCATCCCCCCCGAGATGGAGCTGGATTCCATCGAGCCTGGCGTACGCTGCGCCCACCCGCGCGGCCAAGGGCCCGCAGGCCCGGAAGGATTTCGGGTACACGGTATCCGATTGCCAGGGGCCGGAGAAGAACGATTCCGTGGCGCTGGAGCTGTCGGAAGGCTTCGTGAAGTTCAGCCAGATACTGACGATGAACTGCATCGCTGCTACCCGTCCGACTACGGTGAAGGTCGCGTATGTCAAGAAGGGGCACAATCTCGAGGTGACCGTCATTCTGAGATCCGAGATGCAGTCCGACTGTACGTGCCCCATCGGAATCGACGGGACGATTTCCAATCTCGCCAAAGGCGACTACCGCATTTCTTTCGTCTACGACTACAAGCTGGGGCGTTCAGTGGACGAGAAGGCAACGAGAACGGTTCTGGGCACGAAGGAATTCTCAGTCGAGCGATGAAACGGCAGCTCGTAGGGCTCCGCCATCTATCCTGCTGGTGTCACATGTGTGGGCTTGACCCGTTTCGGTGGACACCCGCGCTTAGTCGAAAGCGCGTAGAAAGCGTGCCACATGTCCAAGAAGCAAGGAAGATGAATCCGGCGAACGCACTCGCGTGAGTTCAAAGCCGACACGGTGCAGTCGTGCGTGCGAGCGGTGCGAGCTCTCTGGCGAGGTACGGGCGGGCGGCTCAGTCCGCGGTGGCGGCAGCGTCGCTCTCCGCCGTGCCCCGTAGAGGACGAACCTCGCCGCGCCGACAAGGGCGTAGGCGCGCCACTCGCTTGGTACCGGGGGAGGGACTCGAACCCTCAAGTCCGTAAGGACGGCGGATTTTGAATCCGCTGCGTTTGCCATTCCGCCACTCCGGCATCTTCAGTTTTCGTGCCAGGCGGTCCTGGCGAGAGGGGCAATTTACCCGGCAGCGCCGCGAAGTCAACCGTTTGAAGGCTTGGCCTTGCTAGCCCGCATAATTCATGAGCCGCACCAAGTTGAATCTCGCGCGGGCTAGGCGAACGCGTGGGGAGCCGCCGAGCTTTGCTCGGCGCGGACCATCGCG
>JADGRD010000408.1 GCA_017881285.1 Pseudomonadota bacterium
GGTAGCGAGTGATGGGCTCGTCGTCCATCTTGTCGAGCTTGCCAGCGGCCGCGTCCACGATGAATTCGGGCAGGTTGCGTTCGAGGTCCGCCATGAGGTTGTCCCAGGTTTGCGCCGGGACGCCATCGCGGTACGCCTGGCCGCCGAGATCGTTCGCGGGCGTGCCCCAGACCCGCCCAGTCTGGTAGTTGATGGACATGTAGCGGGTCGCCATGCGGCGATTGGAGTAAAGATAGATCTCGGGCGAGTTGCCCCAGACGAAGACGCGCGCCTCGGGCCGCGTATGTTCCCGCAGGTAGCTGGCCACCGCCTGGTAGCGATCCTGGTGCCAGGCCGAGCGCGGCCACACCTGGCGGTCGGCCATGGCCAGGGCCACGGACGCGGTGGCGGCGAGCGCGATGAGTGCGACCGTGACTCTCCCGAGAAATACCTTCGTACTCATCACGCCACCTCCTGCCGCCAGAGCGTGAGCTGCCGCGCCGCAATCACCGCGAGCGGCGGCAACGCCTGGATGAAGTAGTGGGGATAGAAGCGCCCGCCCGCGCCCACGGCGATGAAACTGGCGAGCAACCAACTGACGAGCAGACAGCCCGCCCCCTGCTGCCAGATGGGATCCCGGCGCCGTCCTCGCGTCACGAGCATGGCCACCGGAATCATCAGCCCGACGTTGATGGCCACGAAGAACAGGGTCTTGAGCGAGGCATTGGCCAGCTTCACCTCGAAGGGCAGGCAGTTGGTGTAGTAGCTCGCGTAGGCCATGCTCGTTCTCAGGTCGGCAATGGCGTCCGCCCTCCACAGCCAGGCAACGAGGGCCAGCGAGGGTAGGAGCGCTGCGGCGCCGACGGTGGCCATGGTCATCCATCCCACCTTGCGTCGCCAGAGCGCCACGCCGATAGGCAAGAGTGCCAGCGCGGCTTGCGCCCTGATGAGAATGGCGACGCCGACGAGCAGGCCCAGGCCCGCGGCCTCGACGCGGGAGGTGCCCTGCCGCACCCACAGCCGAGCGCACAGCCAAAGCGCCGCCACCACCGGCAGGTTCATGAACAGCTCGCTGTTGGCCGCCTGGAAGTCGTTGGCCGGCCCGATCACGCTGGCGAGCGCATAGAGCGTGCCCGCCCAGAGCCCGGCGCGGGCACCGAAGAATTCCTGGGCGACCAGGCCCACGAAGTAGGCGGTCAGCGCCGCGACGAGCAGAAGCGTGACGTGCACGGCGGTCTGGTTGTAGGCGCCGGCCACGCGATAGATGGCGGCGTAGATGAAGTAGATGCCGGGCGACTTGTGGTCGACCACGTCGCGATAGAAAGCCCCACCGGAATTCAGCTCGACCGCGCCAGCGGCGTAGTACGACTCGTCGATGCAGAAGGGGGGGCTGACCAGCGCGGGAAAACGCAGCAGGCAGGTCAGCGCCACCAGCCAGAGCAAGACGGCGGGGCCGGCCGCCGTGCGAATCGGCCGCGGCGAGGTGCATGGCTGGTTGCTCTCGGGTGACATGCGGGCTCCGTGGGCGGGATGAAGCGAGCCAGTGCAGAAAGCGCGCCAAGTGCGAGCCGTGGAATTTCGCGACGGTAGTGGCCCATTCGCACACCCGCGGCCGGCAGGTTTTCAACAGGCGACGTGGAAGAACGAACAACGCCACCTGGCCACGGACGCCGTGCCGGGGACTGGACCCGAGACGCGCGAACCGTAGTATGCTGCCGCCGTCCCAGGACGGGGCATCAACCCATCAACCCACATTACGAGGCAGCACCCATGGCTACCAAGACGCTCTCCGACATCAATGCCAGCGGCAAAACCGTGCTCATGCGCGTGGACTTCAACGTGCCGCTCAAGGGCGGGAAGATCACCGACGACCGCCGCATCCGCGCGGCCCTTCCCAGCATCCAGCAGGTCATCGCTCAGGGCGGCAAGCTCGTGCTCATGAGCCACCTCGGCCGGCCCGACGGCGCCTACGATCCCGAGGGCAGCCTCAAGCCGTGCGCCGAGCGCCTGGGCGAGCTGCTGGGCAAGAAGGTCTTGCTGGGCCCGAGCGAGGTCGTCGGCCCCGCCGCCCTTGCCCTGGTGGCCGGGATGAAGCCGGGCGACGTTGCCCTGCTCGAGAACGTGCGCTTCAACGCGGGCGAGACCATGCCCGACAAGGCCAAGAAGAATCCCGACAAGAAGCTGACGCCCGAGCAGCAGAAGATCCACGACGACTTCGTGGCCGGCCTGGCCAAGCTTGGCGACCTGTACGTCAACGACGCCTTCGGCACCTGCCACCGCAAGCACGCCAGCATGTTCGGCGCGGCCAAGGCCATCCAGGCCAAGGGCGGCGCCGCCGTCGCGGGCTATCTGGTCGAAAAGGAAATCCGCTACCTGCACGAGGCGGTGTCGTCGCCCAAGAAGCCGTTCGTGGCCATTCTCGGCGGCGCCAAGGTCAGCGACAAGATCAAGCTCATCTCGAACCTGCTCGGCAAGGTCGACAACATCCTCATCGGTGGCGCCATGGCGTACACCCTGCTCAAGGCCAGTGGCGTGAAGGTTGGCAAGAGCCGCGTCGAGGAGGATCAAGTCGAAGAGATGAAGAAGCTGCTCGGCCAGGCCGGCGGCAAGATCGTGCTGCCCTGCGATCACGCGGCGGCCGCCAACTTCGATTTCAAGGCCATGACCGGCGACAAGCCCACCATGGTCGGCGACGCCAACATCCCCGACGGGCTCATGGGCATGGACATCGGCCCCAAGACCATCGCCGCCTTCAGCGCCATCATCGGCAAGGCCGGCACCATCGTGTGGAACGGTCCCATGGGCGTGTTCGAGTCGGCCGACTACGCGGCCGGCACGCTGGCCATCGCGCAAGCCATCGCCGCCGCCACCGGCCGCGGCGCCGTCACCATCATCGGCGGCGGCGACTCGGCTGCCGCGGTCGAGCAGATGGGCCTGGCCGACAAGATGACCCACGTCTCCACCGGCGGCGGTGCCAGCCTCGAGTACCTCGAAGGCAAGGAAATGCCGCCCATCAAAGTGCTGGACCAGAAGTAGCCACTTCACGCCTCGCCCCGCAACGCGGGGAGAGGCAGCCACGCGGAGCGTGGCGGTGAGGGGCAGCGCCTAGAACCCCGCGCAGCTCGCTGTCCCGCCCGAGCGCAATCGTGCGAAGTGCATGGTGGTGCTCGACGCGGCGTCGAACCAGGCCCACACGATGTCGCCGTTGCCGTGCGCGCGGAACGGATCGTCGCGCCTCCCCCACTTGACCTTCGCCGTAACGTCGAGCGGGCCCTCGAGGAACTTCCCCGTCGCATCCACGCGGCCGAGCTTGTAGACGTAGGGGCTGCTCGTTTCGGCCCAGCCCGCGACGTACTGCTCGGTGGCGTCGTCAGACGGCGTCCAGCGCTCGATGCCCGAATCCGCCTCGTTGATCGAGGTGGTGGTCAACCAGGCCACCCCGCCCGACGTCAACCCCGCGCCGATGCTCGCGAACCCGATGTCCTGGTTCATGGTCGTCTTGTCGTACGACGACTGCCCCAAGGTGGCCGGCGCCTGGTGCGCGTTGAAGACGATCCTCCAGCCGCTGGGCGCGACCGCGGCGCCGCCCAACTCGCCCGCCACGCTGCCATTGCAGCCAGCATCCACGTCGAGCACCTTGTTGCGATTGTTGGTGTACACACCCCCGAGGCTGCCGGTGGCGAAGTCCGAGCTCGTCGTGCCCGGATAGCAGTCGGTCACACAGGCCGGCATGAACTTCTTGTCCGCGGCGTTGTAGCGAAGAAGGTTGCTCATGCTGTGCGAGCAGCCCCAGGTCCAGGTCGTGGTCTGCTTGCCGCTGAGATCCACGTATTTCAGCGTGTCGCCCTCGTGCCCCGACTGGGAGTGCACGTGGTAGTACGCGCCGTAGCTGCTGCCGCCGAATTCCATGCGGCTCTCGCCCAGGCCGAAGTCGGTGGGGCAGTTGATGTCGCTGGCCGTGGTGTTGGTCAGCTCCGTCGACCAACCCGGCGTGCCCGCCACGTCGAAGCGACTGACGTAGATGTGCCCGTTCACCGTGGGATCGGCGCAGTCCTTCGTCGTCGCCGCAGCCCACAGCAGCGCCGCGAAGTGCCCGTCGGACTCGGCCGCCAGGCCACGGCACTCGTACGCGCCGAGATCGTGGACCGTTACGAGGCGGTCGTTCGCATCCAGCTTGATCGCGTAGGCGTGCGAGGTTCCGAGAGTCGTGCGGCTGTCCGCGGTTCCCGTAGTGATGCACACCAGGGTTCCGCAGTTGGCCAGCGGCGCCGTGTAGACCGGCGAGATGCCAAGAGAGCTGCTACCCCAAATGCGGTAATTGCTGCGCCCCGGCTTGACGCCCTGGGGAACCGTCACGTCCGAAACCACGATGCGATCGAGCAGCGAGCCCGTGGTCGAGCCGCCAAGACCACCTCCGCCGGCGCCCGCGCCACCCCCGCTGGTGCCCACCGTGCTGCCGCCAGTCCCCACCGGACGGCCGCCAGTCCCCACCGGGCCGCCGCCAGTCCCCACCGGACCGCCACCCGTACCGGCTGGGCCGCCACCCGTACCGGCTGGACCGCCACCCGTGTCCGTGACCCCGCCCGCCCCGGCGTTTCCGCCCCCCGACGACTT
>JADGRD010000409.1 GCA_017881285.1 Pseudomonadota bacterium
GCCGCCACCGCCGCCGCCTGGCTGACCGCCGCCGCGTTCGTTGTCGACTGCCCCTGCAACGTCGCCATGCCCGCGATGACCTCGGGCGGGGCCAGGCAGAATCCGATGCGCCAGCCGGTCATGGCGTACGACTTCGAGACCCCGTCCACGATGATGGTGCGGCGCCGGATCTCGGGGCCAAAGGTCGCGGGCTGCACGCAGCGCGCCCCACCGTAGCGCAGGCCGCGATAGATGTCGTCGGT
Source organism: Pseudomonadota bacterium (assembly GCA_017881285.1). Taxonomy (GTDB): domain Bacteria; phylum Myxococcota_A; class Polyangia; order Fen-1088; family Fen-1088; genus Fen-1118. The sequence continues at coordinate 243 of JADGRD010000409.1, forward strand.
GAGCAACCACAGGTCGTGCCGCTCGGCCAAGTCGGCCAGCGCGCGCAGCGTGGCCTCGCCCAGGACCGCGCCGGTGGGGTTCGAGGGCGAGCACAGGACGATCATCCGGGTGGCCTTGGTGACCGCCTTGGCGATGGCGGCCGGGTCGATGGCGAACCCGTCCTGCGCCCGGGACAGCACGGGGACGGGCCGGGCGCCGGCCAGCTTGGCGATCTCGGCGTAGCTGACCCAGCAGGGCGCCGGCAAGATGACCTCGTCGCCTGGGTCGAGGAGGGCGTGGAAGGCATTATGGATGGCCTGCTTGGCCCCCGCGCTGACCATTACCTCCGCGGGCGACACCGGAAAGCCGTGCGCCTTGGCGAACCACGCGGCCGCGGCCGCGCGCAACCGGGGCGTGCCTTCCACCGCGGTGTACTTGGTCGCGCCCGCGTCCAGCGCGCGCTTGGCCGCCTCTTTGATGTGCGCGGGCGTGTCGAAGTCCGGCTCCCCCGCGGCAAGACCGATCACGTCGACGCCCTGGCCGCGCAACTCCGCCGCCAGCGCGGTCACTTTCATGGTCATCGATGGCGCGACAACGGACAGTAGCTTCGCTAGCCGAGGCGGCATGTTACAACTTTTTCTTAAACTTCTTCTTTAACGTCTTCAGGACCGCCCTCGGGACCAGGCGCGAGACATCCCCGCCCATCATTCCCACCTCGCGCACGAGCGAAGACGAGACGTAGAAGTTCTCCTCGTTGGTGGGCAGGAAGATGGTCTCGATGTCCGGCGCGAGCTGCCGGTTCATGTGGGCAAACTGGAACTCGTATTCGAAGTCCGCTACCGCGCGCAGGCCACGGATGAGGAAGCGGGCGCCCCGCGAGCGCGCGTAGTCGACCAGCAGGCCGCGGAAAGAATCGACCTCGACCCCTGGGTTCTTGCCCACGACCTCGCGGATCATGCGAATGCGCGTGGCCAGCGGAAAGAGCGGACGCTTGTGGACGTTCACCGCCAGCGCCACCACCACGTGGTCGAACAGGCCGAGCGCCCGGCGCATGATGTCCCAGTGCCCGTTGGTGATCGGATCGAAGCTCCCGGGATAGATGGCGACGAGGCGGCCCCGGTTGGGCATCACGCCAGCTCCCGATGACGGCGATAGAAGGACAAGCCGGTATCGCCGTAGAAGCGGCGATCCACCATTGCCAGTGCCCCGACCCTCTCGGGCGGCTGGTGGCGGCGATCGTGCTCGACGATGATCACCGCCCCGTTGTCGAGCAATTCTCCGCCGGAAAGCCAGGCCAGCACGCGCTCGACCTCGCCCGCCGCATAGGGCGGATCCACGAAGACCCAGCTAAACCTCTGCGTCCGTTCGTCGGTCAGGCGCTGCAAGGCGATGGGCACGCCGCTGTCCATGACCCGCGCCCGCGCGGTCAGCTCGAACTCACGCAAGTTGCGATGCAGGGCGGCCAGGGCGCGCCCGTCGCGCTCGACAAAGGTGGCGTGACCAGCCCCGCGCGAGAGCGCCTCGATGCCCAGGGCCCCGGTCCCGGCGTAGAGATCGAGCACCGCATCCGGGGACAGAGGCCCCAGGATGTTGAAGATGGCTTCGCGTACCTTCGCACCGGTGGGCCGGGTGTTGGCTCCCCGCGGCGCTCGAATCTTGCGCCCGCGCTCGGCGCCGGCTGTGACCCGCATCGGCGCTCTACTACCGCGTACCCCCAGCCGAGTCAACGGGCCGGCGGGTTGACCGGCCGCACTAGTTTCGTTGCGACGAAGCTCAGGCTATCCTCCGCCCATGCTCGACCCGCTGCTTGCAACCCACGCGGTCCGCCGTCTCATCGACCTTGCGCTCGAGGAGGACCTCGGCCGGGGTGACGTCACGACCCAGGCGGTGATCGCCCCGGACGTGACCGCGACGGCCCACTTGGTCGCCCGCGAATCCCTGGTGCTCGCCGGCCTGGGCGTGTGCACGGCCGTCTTCCAGCGCGTCGACCGAGCGGTCGCGGCCACCGAATTCGCCAAGGACGGGGATCGCGTTGCCGCCGGAGCGGCCGTGGCCTCGTATGCCGGGCGGGCGGCGTCGCTTCTCGCGGCCGAACGGACGGCCTTGAACTTCGTCCAGCGCCTGTCGGGCGTGGCGACCCTGGCCCGGGCCTTCGTCGACGCGGCCGCGGGTTCCGGCCTGCGCATCGCAGACACGCGCAAGACCACGCCTGGCTTCCGGCTGCTGGAGAAATACGCCGTGCGCATGGGCGGGGCGAGCAACCACCGCTCCGACCTGGGCTCGGGCGTGCTCATCAAGGACAACCACGTCGCGGTGGCCGGCGGGGTCCGCGCCGCGGTCGAAGGCGCGCGCGGCCGGGTTCCGCACGGCCTCAAGATCGAGGTGGAGGTGGACTCGTTCGACCAGTTCGAAGAGGCGCTCGCCGCCAACGCGGACATCATCCTGCTCGACAATTTCAGCCTGGCCGACATCGAGCGGGCCGTGGCCAAGGTCAAGCCGCGCTCTCTCCGTCCACTGCTCGAGGTCTCGGGCTCGGTGACCCTGAAGCGGATTCCAGAGTTGGCCCGCGCCGGGGTCGACATCGTCTCGGCCGGGGCGCTCACCCATTCAGCGCCGGCCGTGGATCTGTCGCTCGACATCACCATCGGCGGCCAGGGAAAGTAAGCTTGCCGGCCAGCGACCTCCTGCCCGCGGCGGTGCTGCCTCGGCTGACGGCGCCAAGGCTGGGGCGGCCCTACGAGCTGGTAGCGTCGTGCGGCTCGACCAATGACGAGCTCGCCACACGGGCGCTCGCCGGCGCGGCAGAGGGGCTGCTCGTGGCCGCGGAAGAACAGACCGGTGGACGTGGCCGGCGTGGGCGCGACTGGCACTCTCCCGCGGGGGAGAATCTCTACTGTTCGCTCCTACTCCGCCCCGCCCTGCTCGCGCGGCTCGCGGCGCCCCTGACGCTGCTGGCTGGCGCGGCCCTGGCCCAGGCGCTTGCCAGCCTCGGCTTCTCGCCGCGGCTCAAGTGGCCCAACGATGTCCTGCTCGACACCCCGAATGGTCTGCGCAAGGTGGCGGGCATCCTCACCGAGATGGCGAGCGAGGGTGAGCGCGTGCGCCACGTGATCGTCGGCGTGGGTGTCAATGTGAATACCCGGGATTTCCCCGGTCCACTCACGCCCATCGCGACATCGCTGCGCCTGGTTTGCGGTATCGCCGTGGATCGTGGCGCCCTGCTCGCCGGGTTCATCAACGCGTTCGGGCCAATCTACGACGGCTTCCTCGCGGCCGGCCCCGGAGCGGGCCTTCGCGAATGGAAGCGCCACGCCGTCCTGGGGCAGCCTTGCTGGGTCAAGCGCGAGGATGGCCGCAGCGAAGGCACCGCCGTGGACGTGGACGATTCGGGGGCGCTGCTTCTGCGCACGGATCACGGCGAAACGGTCACCGTGCACGCCGGTGAGGTCAACTGGCTGGTTCCGACCGCGTGAGGGCCGGTGGGCTTTGCCCGACGGAACTCATCGCGGGGGATTGAAAGGACCCTCTCAGGGTCCTTTCGTATGAGGTAAGGTCTCGCCACTTTGACCATCCTCCAAGCCGCCGTGCTCGGGCTCGTCCAGGGCATCACCGAATTCCTTCCCATTTCGTCCACCGCTCACCTGCGCCTGATTCCCGCGCTCCTGTCGTGGCCGGATGGCGGGGCCGCGTTCGCCGCCGTCATTCAGCTCGGCACGCTGCTCGCGGTGATCGGCTTCTTCCTGCGCGACCTCGGCCGCATGCTGGCCGCCGTGGCCCGCCCGGAAACGCGCCGCAACCTCGACGCGCGTATGCTGCTCTACATCGTCGCGGGCACCGTGCCCATCGGTGTGGCCGGCCTGCTCGCCCGGCACGCCGTCGAAGGCCCCCTGCGCTCGATCGCGGTCATCGCCAGCATGCTCATTGTGGTGGGCGTCATCATGGGCGTGGTCGAGAAGACGGCGCGCTTCGATCGCCTGCTCGAAGCCATCACCCTGCGCGATGCCTTGATCATCGGTCTCGCGCAGGCGTTGGCCCTGGTGCCCGGCACCTCGCGCTCGGGCATTACCCTGGTGGCCGCCATGATCCTCGGCTTCCGCCGCGACGCCGCCGCTCGTTTCTCGTTCTTGCTCTCCATTCCCGCCGTCGCCGCCGCCGGCGTCTTCGAGCTCCCCAAATTGCTGCACGACCGCGAGGTCGGCGCCGCCGCGCTCGTCACCGGGCTCGCCGTCGCCTTCGTGTCCGGCTACCTGTCCGTGGCCTGGCTGCTGCGCTACCTGCGCACGCGCACCACCTTCGTTTTCGTGGTGTATCGCGTGATCCTGGGGCTCGGCTTGCTCGCCATGGTCATCGGCAGCAGCCTGCCCTAGCAC
>JADGRD010000410.1 GCA_017881285.1 Pseudomonadota bacterium
CACCGACGCGCCCGAGGCAGCCGTGCGCATATCCGCCCGGTACTGCTGCGGCTCCAAGTGCGCGATCACCTGTCCCAGCTTGACCCGGTCGCCCTCGTCGACCAGGACGTCGCTGATCCGCCCCGCCAGATCGAACCCTAGCTGCGCCTCCCGCCGGCTTTCGATAGTGCCACGGCCAAAAACCTCACGGACCACGTCGCCGCGATCAACCTGATGGACGCGAACTGGCTGCGGAGAAAACTTGCGTTGGTAAAGGACCGCGCCGAGCACAAGCGCCGGTATTGCAATCTTCGCCACCAGCCCCGGTCGGAAGCGCCGGGGTGCGGCTGTGTTCGAGGCGGGTTCGATGGAAGACGTTTGACTCACGATCCTTGGAGCCAGCGTGCCCTACAAGGGTTCACCCGCCATTCGAGAAGTTATCGCGCCGCAGGCGCGGCAGCCTTGCTCGCAACTTTCGCACGAACCTCGATCATGTCGAGCGCTTTGATCTGTTCGATGAGCTTCTGCAGGGCATTCCCAGGCAAAGCCCCGGCTTGCTGGAAGATGAGAATCCCGTCACGGAATGCCATCAAGGTCGGAATCGCCTGGACTCGAAATGCAGCGCCCAGCCCAGGTTGGTCCTCGGTGTTGACCTTGGCGAACACCACGTCAGGGTGTGCCTCCGACGACTTCTCGAACACCGGACCGAACACGCGGCAGGGTCCGCACTACGGTGCCCAGAAATCCACCAGGACGATCCCACCCTTCACGGCCTCTTGGAAATTGCTCTCGGTCAGTGCCTTGGTTGCCATGCTTGGCTCCTTTTGACGAGTTAGAGCCTGGTCATGCAAGAGGGATTCGCGCGAATCTCTCGGCCACCGACAGGCTCTAATCATTGTCCATTCTCAACCCCGACCACCAGGAGCCAAGCCAACATGCCGATCTACGATAGCTCAGCGGAGCTTCCAGAATCCGTGCTCTCCTGGGTGGATTCCACCTTCCTGAGGCGAGCCGGGCGCGCGTTGCTCGCACCATCGCGGCGTTGAAGGAGCTCGCGCCTGACACAATCGTCCCTTGGGAATCCCGCCTTCTGCCAGGCGGTGATGCCGCCTTGCAGGTCTCGCACGCTGAGGTATCCGAGTGCGATGAGTGGCGGGAGAGTTCGGAATGTCCGCGTTCACAGCAGCGTCAGTCGCGTCGACGTCCGCCGAAGATGCGCAAAAGCATGAGGAAGAGGTTGATGAAGTCGAGGTAGAGGACGAGCGCGCCCTGCAGGGCCAACTTGGTGGCCGCCTCGCCCTCGCCGGCTTGCGCGCCCAGCGCCTTGAGCTTGGCTGTGTCGTAGACCGTCAGTCCCGTAAAGACGATGACCCCGGCGAAAGTCGTGAGCCAGTAGAGCATCGGACTGCCGAGGAAGATATTCACGATCGAGGCCAGGATGAGGCCCACGAGGCCCATCATGGTGAAGCTGCCGAGGCTGGCCAGGTCGCGCTTGGTCGTCGCGCCGTAAACGGAAAGTCCCGCGAACATTCCGCCAGTAATCAAGAACGTGCTGCCGATGGACCCCGCCGTATAACGCAGGAAGATGACCGAGAAGGTCACCCCACTCAGGGCCGCGTATCCGAAGAACATGGCCGCCGCCACGCTGGCGCTGACCCGCGCCGCCACCGGCGCGAAAGCGATGACCAGGAGCAACTCGGCGATGAGCAGGACCGGGAAGACGATGGCATTGCCGAACACGAAGGCCATCGCACCTGGGCTCGACACCACCACCAAGGCCACCAAGCCGGTGGTCGCGAGCCCGAGGCTCATGAAGAAGTGAACCCTCTGCAAGAAGGTCCGAGAGGCTTCCGCGCTCAAGCTGCCGAAGCTCGCTCCCGTGGTTTCGACTCTCGTCGGATTGGTTCCTACCCATGCCATGATCTTCTCTCTACCACCGCTTTGCCTCGGGTCCATCTCGATATGGGAAGTTGGGACGAGCCGGACATTCTGCGCAACCCTTCAACGGTGTAATCCTCGGGCAAGCTGGGTGCAATCGGCTAGACCTAAGCTGTGGAGTCACGGGCGCCAGGGTCAATGGCCCAGTCTCCACGAGCGCGCCGCTCGCACCAACACGCCGGAGGTTCCATGAGATTCCCATTTAGAATCCTTTCACTGCTGTCTGCCCTCGGGTTGGCCCTGGCCTTCCCTGCGATGGGGGCGGGTGGTCACCCAGCTTCCGCACCGACCACCACGAGCACGACCGAAGCCAATATCACCAGGGTCACGGCGGGCTTTCTGGAAGAATCTCAGTTCGCGCATCACCCGCTCGACAGCGAGCTGGCGGGAAAGTTCCTGGACCGCTATCTGGATGACCTGGACGGTTCACGGTCGCTGTTCCTGCAATCCGACGTGAAGGAATTCGTGACGTATCGTGCGACCCTGGCACAGGTCACCCATGACATCGGTGATACGAGCGCGGCCCACGCCATTTTTGCACGCTATCTTGAGCGGCTGGGGCAACGAGTGGCCTACTTCACCGATCTGCTGGGGACCGTGAAGTTCGATTTCAGCGGGCACGACGTCTACGACTTCGATCGCGAGCATGCGCAGCGGCCGCGCGATCTGAAAGCGGCCCAGGAACTCTGGCGGCAGCAACTCCGAGCGGAATACCTGCAGGAAAAGCTGACCGACAAGCGCCCGGAGCAGATCGTGCGCACGCTGATGCGCAGAAAGGCGCAACAACTCGCGACCATGAAGGCCCTTCACGACGACGAGGTGCTGGAGATCTACTTGAACGCACTCGCCCATGTCTACGACCCGCACTCGGACTATCTCGGACATGAAGGGATGGAAACCTTGACCATCGCCATGAAGCTTTCGCTGGTTGGCATCGGCGCATCCCTGCAGAGCGAGGACGGCTACTGCAAAATTCGCGAGCTCCTGCCAGGTGGGCCGGCGCTGCGCAGCGGTCTGCTGAAGGCGGGCGACCGCATTCTTGCCGTGGCGCAAGCCAGCGGGGAACCGGTCGACATCACGAACATGCCCCTTACTCGCGCCGTGGAATTGATTCGCGGCCCCAAAGGGACGACGGTGAAGTTGACCATGCTTCCCATGGGCGCGGTCGAGGGCTCGCCTCCCAAGACCATTTCTCTCGTGCGGGATGAGATCAAGCTGGAAGACCAGGAGGCGAAAGCCCGCATCCTGGATCTGCCGACGGGTCAAGGCGGCACCCTCCGCCTCGGCGTCATCGACCTGCCGTCGTTCTATGCCGACCTGGGTGGGCGCAAAGGCGGTGAATCTCGCAGCGCTACCGCGGACGTTCTCGCCCTGCTCACCAAGTTGAAAGCCGAGCACGTGCGCGGCATCGTTCTGGACCTGCGAGGCAACGGGGGTGGGGCGCTCGAAGAGGCGATCAGTTTGACTGGTTTGTTCATCCGTCAAGGGCCCGTGGTGCAGACGCGGGGCCTGGCGGGCAACATCGAAGTGGGCGCGGACAAGGATCCCGCCGTTGCCTACGACGGCCCCTTGATCTTGCTGACCAGTAGGTTCAGCGCGTCTGCTTCGGAAATCTTGGTCGGGGCTCTGCAAGACTACGGGCGCGCCGTGGTGGTCGGGGATTCGTCGACCTTCGGCAAGGGCACGGTACAGCACCTGCTTCCGCTCTCGTTCGTGATGGACAAAGCCGGCCTCAAATACGCCTACGACCCCGGTGCACTCAAGCTCACGATCAGCAAGTTCTACCGACCGGACGGCGCTTCCACGCAATTGCGCGGTGTCGCGTCCGACATCGTTCTGCCTTCGCCGAGCGACCTCAGCGACGTGAACGAGTCGGCCCTGAAGAACCCATTGCCCTGGGACGCTGTGCCCGCCGCGCCCCACGAGCAACTGAATCGGGTACGGCCCTATCTCAGTACCTTGCGGGAGAGATCCCTCGAACGGGTCCGGACAGAGAAGGAGTTCGCCTATCTGACGGAGGATGTCGCTCGGCTCAAGAGGAGCGTGGCGGAGAAATCAGTCTCGTTGAACGAGGCTGAGCGCCGGCAGGAATTGGCGCAGAGCAAAGCCCGTCAAGCCGCACGCAAGCAAGAAGAGCAGGCACATCCCACTCCCCAGCCCACGACCTACGAGATCACGCTCAAGAACGCCTCCTCGCCCGCCCTGCCACCGGCCATGGCGCCCAAGAAGAGCGCAGCCGCGCCGCCAGGCGTGACGTCTTCCTCCACGCCGGATGACATCGACCCGGCGGCAACCGGCCGATCCGCTGATCGCGACATCCTTTTGCATGAGACCGTGAAGATCCTGGCGGACTACGCCGACCTTCTCGGCGGCAAGTCCAAACCAACCCAGCTCGTGGGTCCACGCGCATCCGCGTCCGCCTTGTAGTCGGGTGGGAATGCGGGTCCGCTTGGGCTAACCTGAAACCAGCTGCCCAATGTCAGATTCGTGGGCCTGGTGTCGGCTAGGTCGAACGTGCGTTTGCCGGTCACTGGGATTCGTCCAAAGCAGCCTCATGGCGATCGTCGCCGGTATTCTGCTTGCGGGAGCTGTCATCGCGGTTCCTTGGCCGAGAGTGGTCGCGCTGCCGCCAGGGATCGCGATGGCATGGTCGGAGGCGACTCTCATGGTG
>JADGRD010000411.1 GCA_017881285.1 Pseudomonadota bacterium
TGGTAAGCGGCACGGCCGGCACCCAGCGCAAATAAATGAGCAAGGAGAACATCATGGCAAAAGCACTTCCCGGGTACGGAACGATCAACGTTCCCATGGATCGCGTCGTACCCTTCGGCGCCGTGACTCCGGCGCCGGTCGGCACGCAGCCCCTGTTCCACACGTCGAACTGGCGGGTCGTCCGCCCCGTCAGGGACGAAGAGAAATGCACGCGCTGTCTGCAATGCTATATGGCCTGCCCGGATGCCTGCTGGGTGTACAAGGAAGAAGACGACACCATGGAGTGGGTCGGCGACTTCTGCAAGGGCTGTCAGGTCTGCATCGAGCAGTGCACCGTTGACGGCGCGCTCGTCGCAGTGCCCGAGCTCGACTTCGAAGGCGGCGTGGTTCGTTTGGAGAAACCTTTCTAAAAGGAGAATGCTATGGCAAAAGAAAGCATGATGACCGGTTGCCGCGCAGCCGCAGAGGGCGCGAAGGCGGCCGAAGTCGAAGTGATCTGCTCCTACCCCATTCGCCCCTATACGGCGATCATGATGGAGCTCGCGAAGATGGTCGCGAACGGCGAGTTGAATGCGGAGTTCATCCACGGAGAGGGTGAACATGCGCAGGTGTCGGTCGTCCTGGGCGCCTCCGCCGCCGGCGCTCGCGCCTATACAGGTAGCTCGGGCGTCGGCGTGACGTATGCCATGGAACTCTACAGCCCCATGGCCGGCGGCCGGTATCCCGTTCAGATGTCGATTGCAGATCGTACGCTCGATCCTCCGGGCGATTTCGGGTCCGAGCACACGGATGCCATGTCAACCCGCGATCAGGGCTGGCTTCTCGGCTGGGCCTCCACTCCCCAGGAGGTGTACGACAACACCCTGATGTCCTACCGGATCGGCGAAGACCATCGGGTCATGCTGCCCCAGATGGTGTGCCAGGACGGCTATTTCATCTCCCACATACCGGACAAGGTCACCCTGGGAGAAACGTCCCAGGTGAAGGAGTTCCTGCCCGACTATCGGCCCATCCACCCCCTGAGCCTCACGAACCCGGTTTCCCACGGTCCGCAGATCCGACCGGACCAGGGCGCTCCGATGGATGCCATGCGGGCGCAGACGTTCCTCGCGGTTCCGAAGGTGATCGAAGAGGCCACCGCGGATTTCGCGCGCATCTTCGGGCGCAAGTACGACCCGTTCGTCGAGCAGTACAAGCTCGCCGACGCCGAGATCGCATTCTTCATCATGGGCGCTCATTCCAACACAGCCCGGGCAGCCGTGGACACGCTCCGGGCACAGGGAGTGAAGGCAGGCATGGCCCGGCTCCGCTGGGTTCGCCCGTGGCCTACCCATCAGCTTGCCGAGGCCCTGGGGCATGTCAAGGCCATCGGCGTGGTCGAGACCAGCACCTCTTACGGCGGAGCCATGCGGGGCGGCAGCCTCATTCACGAGCTCAGGGCGAGCCTCTATGACCTCGACGACAGGCCTCTCGTCACGTCCTTCATGGGCGGTCTCGGCGGCGAGACCATCTGGCCCGCCGACTTCGAGTACATGGCGGGAATCCTCGCTCAGATGGTCAAGGAGAAGAGGACCGATCGGTACGTCTACTGGCTCGGAATGTAGGACGAATGGCACTCATTAAAGTATTACGGAGGAAACATGCCAGCATTTGACTATAAATTTCAGCAGTTGGCCCCGATTCGCTCCTTCAAGAGCGTGCCGGAGGACGAGCAGTATCTTCCGGGCCATCGCACCCATGTCAGGGGCACTCCTGAGCGGCTGCAATCTGAGCGGCAAACCGATCGCGATGTGGGGCTCACACGGGACAAGTGATTCGTTGGTTCCAATTGCCTCGGGCCGACAGGCTCGCGACAAGATCCTCCAGCAGAACCATTGCGGGTCGCAGACCACCCCCGTCGATCCGAGTCCCTGCGTGGCCTACCAGGGATGCGACGCAGGCTATCCCGTGACCTGGTGCGAGTGGGACGGAGACCACAACAGGCCCCCCTTCGGAAACACCGCCGTCGCGGCCTTCTTCAAGCAGTTCTGACCCGCCCGCCTACCATCAACCAAACTACAAGAATACATCTCGCTACGATCCGACGCACAAAGAGGATAGTTGAGCCTCTCCCTGCGGATGCGTTGGAGACTCGCGTTCTACCACTTCGCGGCCGTGAATTCGTCCATCAGCTCGTCGATCTCTGCGGCTAGGCCGGCTGCCGCCGCTTGGTCGTAGTGTACCGCGCGCTCGGCGTAACGGTGACAGTAGCGGCATTCGTCGCAAACGGTCGCCTTGCAGTCGATGCTACGGAACCCGTCGAGAAAGCCCGCGAGTGCAGCATTGTCGATCTGCACATGCAGTGACAGCACACGCTCGCGAAGACGCAACATGCGTAGGGACAGACGGCGTTCCTCCCGTGGGGCGAGCGGCAGGCGCTTGCTCGTCTCGTGATTGATGCTCGGATGGAACCCACCGGGATCACCGAACATCTCGAGCGACACGATGTCGAGCAGGTTTCCTTCGTAGCGCCGCTGGGCATAGGCGCGTGCCGCGCGCAGCAGCCATCCCGTCGAGCGCGAGCGATCGATGATTTTGAACTCGTCGTAGCCCAGGTCTTCGTAGACGGCGAGGTCTTCCGGACGGATCCAGCGGCTCATGAGAAAATCGTGCGGTTCGAGCAGGCGCCGCCGCGTGCACTGCCAAAGATACGAATCGATGACCTGCGGCCGATCGGGCGGCGGCGCCCCTTCCTGGGAGGCATGCCCGACACTCGCGGCATGCTCCGCGAGGTAGCTGCAGTGGTAGATGCAGGCGATGTTCGCAAAGAGCACGACGCCGCACGCGAGCTTCGATCGGATGCGGGCGAGAGCGTCGAAGTCGCGGTTGAACTCGCTGTAGGGGAGAATGAGGGGATCCACACCAAGCGAGGCTTGGTGTTGCAGACGCGGCAGGTTTGTCGGCCAACTGAGAACGCTTCCCCGGATGGCAAGATTGGGGAAGTTCCGCCTCACGATCGACACGAGTGCCAGGTTCGAGATCGACACGCTGTCGACCCCCAGCTCCACGATCCGGCCCACGAAATCGAGCAAGCGCTCTTTGCCCGCACGCGATTGTTCGAGGTTCGCGAGGCAGGGCGCGTTGAGAAGATAGCAAAACGACAGGCCCCGCTCTCGGGCAGCGCGGATGTAGGCAGCCGCGGTTTCCCAAGTGACGCTCGGAAGAACCTCGCCGGGGCGACCTCCGCCCACGAGGTCGAACGGAAGTTTCGCGTAGACGGAGGTCACCTGTGGAATGGTCGCAAGCCCGTCGAGCAGCTCGAAATCCCAATTGGCAGCCACACTGAGCTTCATGGTCTCATGCCGCTTTCGCCGCTTTCGTAACAACCACTTGGAGCCCGATCGGCGTTGGGCAGACTTCCCAGTTGGCGAGGCGCGTCGCGGCGAGCAGCAGCTCTAGCTCCGTGACGGTATAGGCGGCGGCCATCGAAGCTTCGAGGCCGTCACGCACGAGATCGCTCGTCACGTACCGCTCGAGGAACCGACGGGCCCGTGGTGTGATGTCGCGGCGCAGGTCGGATACCCAGAGGCGGCCGCCGTCGCCAAGAACACGCCAAAGTTCATCGAAGACCGCCACGGGATCGGCCCATTCGTGCAGCGATCGGCTGGAAAAGACCGCATCGAACTCGCCGTCGGCATGGGGCACATCATGCGCGTAGCCCACGACCTGCCGCGCACGTGCGCCGAGCCCCATATCGCGAGCGTTCCGCCTCGCAATCGCCACCATCTCGGCGTTTGAATCCAGCCCCACGAGGCTCGTGCCGTGCGTACGCTCCAACCAGTCGAGGCCCAAATACCCTGGCCCTGCCCCGACTTCGAGCGCCAAGCCGTTCGCAATACCGCATCGCAAGAGATCCTCGGTTTCCAGCCCGCCTATCGCACGGAGCGACGCCTGCATACAATTGAACGCCTCGGCAAACCGAGCCCCGGTCGACACGCTTGCCGCTTCGGGCACCCGCGCGGGCGTCGTGAACGAGGGGAACTTGCTCGACCTGGTATGTGCCTTTTCTTCCATCACCTGCTCGCACGAATATGCCCGCGGCATGCCGAGAACACAACTCCGACCAAGACCACCCCACGTGGTGGCAGATCTGATTCACTCATGAAAACAAGATCGATTCACGTGAAGGTCTTGAGCTCCGGGATCGCTATGTGCTGTCAAAGATCACCAGGTACTCTCGATCCGAGAGGTCTGTTGTAGAGGATCATTTCGCCGCCCTGCGACGCCGCTGCGTCAATCGTAAGCGACGGTCTCGACAAAGTCTAGTGATTCTAGGCAGTTGGACACTCTCAGCGCCGTGCTCCTCGCGGTCCCTGTCGTGTCGTTCGACGCCATCGTCTCCAGGTGATTCGATCACGAGAAGTGCAAGATGGTCGTAGGAAGCAGGTTTCGTGATCATCTTCCCAGCTTCGGGGAATGTGATCTCCGCAGCCCCAACCGGCGCGTAGGTATTCATGCCCCGGCCCAAAGGAACAAGATCCATGAAATCAACAGCACTGACACCAGGTCTCGCCGTCCACTTTTACCGCATTGCGTTGACCCTG
>JADGRD010000412.1 GCA_017881285.1 Pseudomonadota bacterium
GCGCTGGAGGTCGGGGTGGTTGCGCGCGATGATGAAGAACCATGGTCCGTCGGGCGAGGCGTGGATGTGGGTCGCCTGGATCTCGCGATAGACGCGCTGCTTGTCCTTGGGCAGCTGGTCGAAATCCAGCTCGGTGGTCGGGGCCAGGGCCTCGATGATGTATTCGAGCGGGTACTTGTAGACGCGATCCCACAGGTCGAAGAGCTGGGCCGAGACCTCGGTGTCGGTGAGGAACTGCTGCTTGATGTTGCGCTGGCGCAGGTACTCGCAGACCGAGTAGTAGTTGGCGAAGTCGCCGTTGTGGACCAGCGCCTCGTTGAGCCCGACGAACGGGTGCGCGCCGCCCGGGTGCCAGACGCGGCCTTTCGTGGGGTAGCGCTGGTGGGCGATCCAGACGTGGGCCTTGAAATCCTCGAGCTGGTAGTACTCGACGTTCTGCTCGGCGTAGCCGACCAGCTTGAACACGAGCTGGTCGCGGCCATGCGACATCACGAAGGCGCGCTTTTCACCGAGCGACGCGTACAGGGTGTCGTTCAGGCGGTACGAGTTGCGCCACACGAACTCGTCTTCCAGGTCGCGCGGGGCCATCTTGTCGAGGCCGTTCGATTCACCGAAGGCCTTGAGCACCGCGGGCTTGACCCGCACCACGTAGCGGTGGATGTCGGGCGGCCGTACGTCGAGGCCGGGGATGTCGCGATGGTCGTCGATGTGCGGCTGCTTGGTCGACAACGCGACGTCGAAATTGGGCAGCACGAACTTTTGCTCGACCTCGCTGCCGGCCGATGGATCGAGCAAGGCGATTTGCAGCAGGTAGTGCGAATCGAGCACTTCGCGCGAGACGCCGATCTGCTCGGGCACCAGGCCGGCCGCGGCGATGCCGCCGCCCTTGCCGTTGCCGCGGTTCTGCATCTGGATCGAAGGCTCGTGGATGAACTTGCCGCGCACGGGAATGTTGCAGGCAAAGCCCGTGACACCACATCCGCCCTCCTCCGCGCGCGCATTGCCCTCGGCGTCGTTGGGCTCGGCGTCGCGATAGACCTCGGAGCGTGTTGCGAGCAATTGCTCAGCAAGGTCGCGCATTACCGGGCCTCCTTGGCGTAGTACAAAACGTCGCTGCGCCCCCGCAGCGCACGCGTGCTCGGGATTCCGAGCTTGACGAGGATCTCGACCATCTCCTCGCGCCAGGCGGCGAGCAGGTTGATGAGACGCTGCGTGGCCCAGTCGAGGCTCATCAGCATCATCAGCTCGGGGTCGGTACTGGCGATGCCGCGCGGGCAGCCGCGCCCGCTCTCGCAGCACGCGCAGCGCACGCAGCCGAGGGCGACCATTTCCGCCGTGCCAATGACCACGCCGTCGGCGCCCAGGGCGATGGCCTTCATCACGTCCCAGGCCGTGCGCGCACCACCGCTGACGATCAAGGTGACGGCATCGCGGATGCCTTCCGCGACCAAGAACTTGTGCACCTTGGCGATGGCGTACTCGATGGGCATCGCGATGTTCTTCTTGGCGATGTCGGGCGCGGCACCGGTGCCGCCGTAGCTGCCGTCGAGGTGGATGATATGCGCGCCGGCGTAGTAACTGCCCACCGCTACCATGTCGACGTCCGTCGGGGTCGACACCTTGACCGAGACCAGGGCGCGCGGATTGACTTCCTTGATCCAGTCGAGGTGCTTCTTGTGGTCCTCGACGCTGTACACGCTGTGGAACGGAAAGGGCGAGAAGAGGGCGTTGCCGGCCACTGCCTCGCGCATGCGCGCGACCGCCGGGGTGTTCTTGTCGCCGAGCAGGTGGCCGCCGAGGCCGGGCTTGGCGCCCTGGGCGTACTTGAACTCGACGATGGGCACCCGCTGGATGGTGTCCTCGCGCACGCCGAAAAGGCCGGTCGCGACCTGCGTAATGACGTGGTTGTCGTAGGGCTTGAGGCGATCGTGAAACCCGCCCTCGCCGGTGCAGGTGAAGGTGTTCCACGCCGTCGCGGCCCGCGCCTTGCCGACGATGGTGTGGATGCTGACCGAGCCGAAGGACATGCCCCCGCCGTACACCGGCAGATCGATGTGCACTTGCGGGCGGCCGTCCTTGCGACGATTGAGATCGAGCCCGGTATCGACCTTGGCCGGATCGACTTTCGCGGGCGCGGCCGGAAAGTCAAAGCCGATGCGGTCGAACCCGCCGCCCGATTCGCCCACTCGATGTTCGAGGCCGGCTTTGGGCGCGTGGCCGGTCTCGGCCATGTGCCAGGTGGAAAGAATCAAGTCCGAGGTCCAGCGCGGGTCGCCCATGGCATCGACCGTCGGATTGCGGGCCATCGACAGTGCCTTCTTGGTGCACTTGGCGACGCAGTAGTGCTCGGTCTTCGCGCATTCCGGGCCGACGCATAGGTGATCGCGCGGCCGCAGCGAGAAGGTGTAGCCGTCGGGCTTGAGGTGCACCCCCTCGGGGCACAGCTTGGCGCAGTCGCCGCAGCCCACGCAGTCGGCCGAACGGTTGACCTTGTACTTGCCAAGGGCGTTGCGATAGCGGTCCGGCATGGGGCGCACCGTGCGCTCGACGGTCACCTGCGGCTCGCCGCCCGCGGACACAACCGGCGCGGCCACGCCCACTACTTCGGAAATGTTACTTGCAGGCAAGGTCACCGAAAGCCTCCCGTTCGATGTCTTCCATGAAAATCGCGCGGCCCACTTCGCCGCGCAGACGCCGCACCTCTCGGATCCCCATGGCGCCCAGCACCTCGAGCATCTGCGCGTGCCACGCGCCCATCAGATTCACCATCCGTTGCGCCGCGTACGCCCGGTCCAGGTTGACCGCCTCGGCCGCGCACTCCTCCTCGTGGGTCCGACCCGTGGCGCCGCGGCACACGCGGCAGCCAAGCGCCACCAGCAAGGAGGTGTCGACCGCCACGAGATCCGCGCCGCAGATGATGGCCTTGGCCATGTGCTCCGCCAGGGCGATGCCTCCCGACACGATCAGCGTGACCTCGTCGCGCATGCCTGCCTTCACCAACCGGGTGTGGATCTCGCGCAGTACGTCTTTGATATGGCGGGGGTTCTCCGCGCCGATCTCGCGGCCATGCAGATCCGCGAAGAGGTGAAACACCTTCACCCCGGCCTGGTTCGCCGCCAGGATGCGCTCGGCGGCGGAAGCCTCCATCGCCAGACGGAGGGCGCAGATCAAGCTGGGATGGCCGGCCTTGGCCTCGGCAAGGAGGTCGAGCGCCTTCGCCCAGTCGACGAACTCCGCCATGCGCACCTTCTCCAGGAGCGGCTCCGCGGCGGCGAGACCCTCGCTGCCCACCAGGGGAACGAAGTGCGGCAGGTGCTCGGCGGGCGTGCCGGCGGCTTCGGCGGCGGGCGCCACGGCCAGGGTGCCCAGAGCCTGGGCCGCGGCCAGCCGCGCCCGGGTCAAGGCCTGCCCGCGCATGGTCCACGGCGGGACATCCAGGATCAGGGGAATAGGCAGGTCGATGAGCGACGTGGTTTCGCCCACCATCTGGCCGTAGGACGTAAAGGACAAGCGCATCGGCTTGCCGCCGATGTCGACGCTGGTGCTGATGTACTCGCGGCCGTGGATCCCGTCGCGTGTGGGACGGACGATCTCGGACATGTCGGTCCAGATGCTGTCGAAGCCCGGGCCGTGGAAGCGCCCGCGGTAGCCGGCGCCCGAAACCGGAACCCGGCCATTGTCGGCCTGGTTCCACGTGGTGGCCAGGATCTCCGGCCTCCAGTATTCGTCGCCCAGCGCCAGGTACTCGGGATTGAGCGAGATGCCGAGGAGGCCCTTGGTGCAGCCCTGCACGCACGACAGACAGCCCCGGCACTCGTAGAGCGGAATCACCGACGTTTCCGGGTCGCGGTTGTAGGCCGCTTCCTTCTTGTAGGTGTCGTACACGCAACGCGGTTTCACGCAGTTCGTGCACCGCGAGCAGTCCTCGCGCCAGTCCACGCTGCCGAACTTGCCCACGCGCCGGAAGCGGCCCTGCGTCGCGACAGCCTTGATGTGATACTTCTCGGGCATAGTCCGTTCCGCCCGGCTTACGCCAGGCGCGCCTCCTGCACGATCTTGGCGACCATGGCTTCGCAGCCGTCGCTGAGGATGTGAATGCCGCGCACGCCGGGGATCGCCTTCAGCCGGGCGGCGATTTCGGCCACGATTGCGATACCCATCTGACCGGGGTCGCTCGCCCCCTTGAGCCGAGCCATGACCTCGTCGCCGATCGGCGCAAAGCCGGCGCGCGCTCGCAGGAGCTCGGCCTGGGCCACGCTGGTCAAGGGCAGCACGCTGGCGATGATGGCGGCTTGCTGGTCGAGCCCCGCCGCGCGCACCGCCTTCATCCATGCCTCGAAGCCGGCGACGTCGAAGATCGGATCGGTCAGTAGCACCCGAGCGCCGGCTACCACCTTCTTCCGCGTCTGCAACACCGACAGCTCGAGCGGCTGCAGATACGGGTGAACCGCAGCCGCAATGCCGAAATTGGGCGCGGCGGGCAGCTTGTTACCGTCGAAATCCAGCCCCTGGCTGGTCATCCTGGCCAGCGCCTGGCAAAGCTGAACCGAGTCGATGTCAAAGGCGCCCGCCGCTTGCGCAGA
>JADGRD010000413.1 GCA_017881285.1 Pseudomonadota bacterium
GCGCGACGATCCTCGGCTGCTACGTGCTGGTCGCCCTGCCCTCGGAACCCGGTAAGACCCCCGCCAGCCTTTCGGTCGGGGGGAAGTTCTAGCTACTAGCGTTCGGAGATATCCGCCCCGAGGCTACCGAGGATCTCCGCGAAGGTCGGGAACGACGTCGCGATGTCGTCGCTCGGCACCAGAGTTTCTTCCTCGGCCAGCAAACCCAGCACGGCGCCTGCCATGGCGATGCGGTGATCGCGGTCGGGGGAAACCCGACCACCCTTGGGTGGCCGGCCCGCGCTGCCCGTGACCGTGAATCCCTGGCTCGATTCCTCGACGCCGATGCCCGCGCGCCGAAGCTCGCGCGCGATGGAGGCGATGCGGTCCGACTCCTTCACGCGCAACTCGCCCAGATCGGCGAACTCGGAACGGCCCTCGGCGAGAGCGGCGGCGATCGCCAGGGCCGGAATTTCGTCGATGGATCGCAAGGCCAGATCGCCGGCGATGCGGGCGGCCCGCAGCCGACCCGTGCCGCGTACGCGCACGCGGCCGACCGGCTCCCCCATAGCTTCCGCGGTTTGCGTGTTCTCGATGTCGGCCGCCATCGCGCGCAGAGCATCGAGCACACCGGTCCGCGTGGGGTTGAGCCCCACGTTCTCGATCATGACGTCGCTGCCGGGCACGATCGCGGCCGCCACCAGGAGGAATGCCGCGGATGACAGATCGCCGGGAACCTCCACCGGCGCCGGCACAAGTGCGCCGTTCCATCCCGATGGATCCACCAGGATCCGCCGCCCGACGGGGTCGACGCTGATCGGCGCGCCGAGATAGCGCAGCATGCGCTCGGTGTGGTCGCGCGACAGCCCGGGCTCCTCGATGCGGGTCTTCCCGGCCGCCTGCAGACCCGCGAGCACGAGCGAGCTCTTGAGCTGCGCGCTGGCCACGGGCAGAACGTAGTCGATGCCGCGCAAATTCCCTCCGCGAATCACCAGCGGCGGCAGGATGCCTTCCGGACGGGCAGGATCGACGCGCCCCTCGATCCGCGCGCCCATCAGCCGCAGAGGCTTGGCCACGCGCCCCATGGGCCGCCAAGACAGCGAAGGGTCGCCGGTGAGCGTACTTGTGAACGGCCGGCCGGCCAGCAGGCCACAGAAGAGTCGCATCGTCGTACCGGAGTTGCCGCAGTCGAGCGCTGCCGCGGATGCACGCAGATCGGCGAAACCAACTCCCTCCACCCGCGCCGACGCCCCGGAGATCTGCACCGCGACGCCGAGCGCGCGCAGGGCGGCGGCGGTCGAGGCATTGTCCCCGCCCAGCCCGAGCCCGCGAATCTCGACGGTCCCCTGGCAAAGCGCGCCGAAGAGCAATGCCCGGTGGGAAATCGACTTGTCGCCCGGAACGCGGCACGTCCCCCGCAGGGCGGGGCTGCGTCCAACGCGCAGAAGGGGTTGCGAGTCCAGGTTCATGGCGGGCTTTTCGCCTCGTTCCTCCGCATCTTGGTCATCAGGTCGGCCATCGCGGCCATGCGTTCCGCGATCTCGGCGCGCTCCTTCTGCGAGATGTGCAGGGTGCCGTGCACGCGGTCTTCCTTCGCCTGAAAGTGCACGGAATCGAGCACGCTGGCGAAGCCGAACGCGGCCACGATGGGCCGCACCCTCGCGTCGCGGATGCGTTCGGCGAGGCGGCCGGCCAGATCCCGGGCCTCGGTATCGGTGCGCACGGCGCCGATGGCGCTCACGTCGAGATCCTCGTCCAAATCGATGCGCGCGCCGAAATCTTCCAGGGTGGCGCCCTCGCCCATCTCGCGCATCAGCGCTTCTCGGGTCGCCGGTTGCAGGCGCACGTAGAGCGCGGTCACCAGCGAAGCCGCATCCTTGCCCCGCGAGAGATCGGTCTTCATGCGCTGGAACCATGCTTCCGTCTCGACGGCGCGCGCTACGCCGAAGTTGCAGTCGATGGCCGCGCGCACGGCAACGATCGGGCCCGACACCACCGTGCGCTTGCCCACGAAGGCCAGGGCTTCCTCGCCGCGCAGCAAGACATCCGCGCCACGATAGACCGAAGTCTCGCTCGCGCCGCCGGCCCGCGCGAAGGCCTTGGTCATGCGGTCGCGGTCGATCTTGCCTTGCGCGACCAGCACGCTGGCGCCGTCGCGCAGCGAGGGCACCTTGGCGAACACCAAGCGGTCCACGTCGCGAATCTGGTCGAATCCGGCCTCGGCCGCGTTCGCGTCCCCGGCGACCTTCGTGAAACTGTCGCGCGTCCACGGCGAAGCGCGCATCTTCGCCATGTCCGCCCAGAGCACCAGATCGGCTTCCGACGGAATCATGGCCAGGAGGCCGTCCTCGTCGAGAACCGGGCGGGAGGGCGAACCCGCGCCGGGCGCGCCCGCCGTCGATTCCGCGCAGGCCACGGCGCAAAGCACGAGCGGCAGCGTCTTCCACGAGGACTCCGCGCTCATTCCTTGACCAACCGCTGGCGGCAGGCCTGGCCGGCCGAGAGAATCCGATCGAGCGCCTCGCCGTCGTTGGCGGCCACGGCGCGCGCGATCTCGTGCACGCGGCCGCCCAGGTACTCGATCAACGGCAACACGTGGCTCGCGTTGGCGAGCAGGATGTCGCGCCACACGGCGGGCCCCGAGGCGGCGATGCGGGTGGTGTCGCGCAGGCTCGTGGTCGGGCTGGCCACGCTCGTGGTGTTGTCGAGGAAGGGCATCTCCGGCGCAAGCGCGGCGGCGAGCGCGAAGGCCGCGACGTGCGGCAGGTGGCTCTGCGCCGCCATCAGCCGGTCGTGCACCGCGGGATCGATGGCCACGGTCTGGCAGCCAAGCCCGATCCAGAATGCGTGGGCCGCGGCGATGCATTCGGCGCGGGCGTTCTGGGGCGGACACACGAAGCACACGCGGCCGGCGAAGATATCCGCGTCCGCGGCGACGACCCCAGAAAACTCGGCGCCCGCCATAGGGTGACAGCCCACAAACTGGCCGGCGGGCAACTCCGTCTCGGCCGCGCCGACGAGGGCCTGTTTCACGCTGCCGACATCGATCACGGTTGTGTCGGGCGCGAGCGCGGGCGCGAGCCTCGCCAGCAGAGGGCGCAGGCTCCGCACCGGGGCAGCCAGAAGCGCGAGCGATGCCCCACGCACCGCCGTTTCGGGGCTGACGGCAACTTCGTCGATCACCCCTTGGCGAATCGCCGCGGCGGTGGCCTGGGGCTCGGGGTCGTAGCCCACCACCCGGCCGAGCAAACCAGCCCGCCGGCCGGCCAACGCTGCCGAACCGCCGATGTAGCCTGCTCCGAGGAGAGCGAAACGCGGGAAACGGATGGGTGATACCAAGGCCAACGCAGACTATCAGTTTGCCCCCGCCCTCACCAATGCCCTTCCCCTAGTCCCGCGACAGCCGTATGAGGTCGTGGCCGTGGTCCTCGTGGTCGTGGCCGCGACTATCCCACGTAGAGCCCATTCTCCCGGATGTAGCTCTCCACCGCGCGTGGCACGAGCCCGGCGACGGACTCGCCCCGCGCCAGGCGGGCCCGCACTTCGGTCGAGCTCACCGCCGGCATCACCAGTCCGTCGCCACCCGCGAACCCACCACGTCCAATCACGATGCGCGGCACCGTCCGCACCAGCTCCTCGGCGCCGTACCAGGAGGACAACTCAGGCTCGATATCGGCGCCCACGACGAGCGAGAACGCGTGCGCGGGCTGCTCCGCGCGCAAGGCCTTGACGGTCACCAGCGTGCGGCTCTCGCCCCCCAGCCGCCCCTCGACATCACTCGCCCGTGCGCGGGGACCGAGCGCGGCCACGGCCAGCTCGCACATGCGCAGCCGGTGCTCATACGGCGCCAGGGCTTTGTCGAATGGGTGTTTCCAGCACGGAACCAGCCATAGCTCGTCGACCGCCGCGGTTTCGAGCACGTAGAGGGACACGAGCTGGTGCACGACGTGCGGCGGATTGAAACTGCCGCCGAAGAATGCCACCCGCATGCGCCCGACCATACAACAGAACCCGCGTGCCGCTCGCCGATTCAGTACAGCAGGATTCCGCGGCGACGCTCGGCGAATGCGGCTTCGGCCTCAGTCCAAGTGGCGCGCAGCTCATCGATGCTCTTGCCCGCCTCGATGCCGCGGCGGACTTCATCTCCACCGGTCAGGAGATCGATGGCGGGGCGGTCGGAAACGAACTCGTAGCGTTCCGTGCGCCAGCGAAACGCCTCGCCGCCCAGTGCGAAAAGCGCGCGCAGGATGGCCACACCGCTCAGGTAGGGCCGGAAGGCGGCGCGATCCACGACGTGGATCTGCACGCCGCCGCACACCTGGCCGGCGAACTTGTGAAAGGTCGGCCGGAACGTCAGGGGACGGAAGCGTACGCCCGGCAGCCGATCCGCAGCGAGGCGTTCGGCCAGGCGATAGCCGTCGATGAACGGCGCGCCGATGATCTCGAACGGCCGCGTGGTGCCCCTGCCCTCGGAGACATTGGTGCCCTCGATGAGGCACAGCCCTGGGTAGACCAGCGCGGTGTCGGGCGTCGGCATGTTGGGGGACGGCAGGACCCAGGGCAACGACGTGGCCGCGAAGTGGTCGCCGCGCCGCCAGCCGCG
>JADGRD010000414.1 GCA_017881285.1 Pseudomonadota bacterium
CGTCGTTCTCGTCGATGTAGGACCGGGCCGCCGGGCTGTCGTCGCGCTCGTAGCCGAGCTTCTCGAAAAGGCGCAGGGAGCCGCGGTTGGCCGGGATGATCGAAACGTAGATGCGCTCGAGGCCGAGCGCCGTGAAGGCGAGGGCGTGCAGCATGAGCGCGAAGCGCGTGCCGTAGCCGCGGCCCTGGACGTTGCGCTCGCCGATGAGGATGGCGAACTCGCCGGTGTGGGTGGCGGGGTCGACGTGGCGCAGATCCGCGTCGCCCATCAGCCGGCCTTCCGCATAGAGCAGGAAATTGCGCCCACCTTCCTTCCACACGGTGTCGAAGTGGTCGCCGACGTCGTCAGGATCCATCTCCTCGTCGTTCGACATCATGGAGCGGTTGTGCTCCTCGTTGTACCAGCCCGACAGGCGGGCGGCGGCGGCTTCGACTTCGGGCCGCGTGGGCTCGCGGGCCTCGAGCTGCCCGTCGGAGCCATTCCAGGATACCGACCACCGTTCCGGCTGTGACATGCGCGGACGCTACCGCGGGCCGGCGCGCGCGCGCAACGATGTCGATACGACGCCGTCGGTGCCAGGGCGTTGCCCGAGGTTGTATGATGGCCGCCATGGTGCACGAGAACCGGGGCTGGTCACGGATCGAGGCCGAGGCACGACACGCCTTCTCGGGCGAGGGGCGCTTTCCGCTGCCCGCCTACTCGGAGCTGATGCCGCCGCCCTGGGTGGGCATCAAGCCCTATCAGCCACACCGGCGCAGCGCCGCGGCGACCGCGATGGCCACCGCCGAGGATGCGCTCGACGTGACGGAATACGAGCAGGCGCAGGAGCTGGCGCCCGGCCTGGCCCAGGTGGCCGCGCGCGTGCTGGCGGAGCTGCGCAAGCTGGAGTCCGGCGCGGCGCACGGCATGTCGCGTACCTTGCTCGAGGAGAACGCGGCGTGGCCGGCCGAGTTGGTGGAAGCCGCCGCGCAGGGCCGGCTGGCGGATCGCGAGATCGCCATCGCGCTACCGCTGGCGCTTTCGCGCACCCAGGACGACAAGGGCAACGTGCGTTGGACCTTGTTCGGCGCCAGTCACGACGGGCCCGCGGCGGCGTTTTGGCGCGCCTTCGGCGACGACGATGCGGATCACTTCGTGCGCGTGCTGGTGTGGATGACCGGTGGGGCGGTGACGTCCCTGGCGCAGGTGCGGGTGCTGGCCGCGGCGGCGGAGGTCCCCGCTTTTCTGCACCCACTTCTGCTCGACGCGGACGCGGCGCCGGCCGGGACTGCGGCGGTGGTGACCTTCCGGCCCTGGTCCGCGCTGCCGGCCTCGCTGCGGCGGGCGCACCTCGATGGCAGCGTGCGCCTCCTGCCATCGCCGTCGAGCCTGGTCTTTCCCGAGCACCCGCGCTACCGCAAGCTGGCCGCTAGCCTGCCACGCGCGACCCAGATCGCCCTTCTGCACCTTTTCCCCCACGTCGAGGGCGGCTACGCGCTTCGCATCCCCCAGTCGGGCTGGCTGGACGAGGTGGATCCAGGGCAGGAGACTCCCTCCGCGCACGGGCACCGCATGGTGCGCGGGATCGCGCGCTCGCACCGCTGGCAGCGCGCCGCGCGCGATCAGCCCGTGGGTGGCGACGGCTCCTTCACGGATCCGGTCAGCGTGGTCCTCTTCTCGACCAAGCCGGACGACCTGGGCCTCTACGGCAAGCCCATGGCTCGCAACGTCCAGATCTGGCGCGAGAGCTACGAGCTGCTGCTCGACGGACCGCGCGCCAGCGCCATCGAGATCGAGCGGGCGGCGCGGATCCTCGACGCGGGCGGCCGCTTCGGTTTCCGTTTCATGTTCCCACCCATGCGCGCCGGTCGCCGCGAGCTCTTCTGGCACCTGCCGCTCGTCGCGCGCCTGCCACCCGGCGCGCAGGAGCCGCAGGTGATGGTGACCGATGCGCCGCTCGGCTACGTCACCGCCGAGCCGCTACCCGAGGACAGTCACCTCGAGCCTATTCACCTGGCGCCGCGCTTGCTGCGGCGGCCGGGGCACCTCGATGCCGGCACGTTGTTCCAGCACGAGGCGGGACACCAGCGCCATGAGACCGGCGACAACCTGCGCCGGCTGCTGGAGTTCCGCGAATACCTGCGGGCGCCGCTCGACCCCGCGCTGGCGCGGTCGCTGCTGCGCGCGGCCCGCGACGTCGGCCTCGACGACTGGCGAAGGCGTTTGCCCGAACTGGCCAGCGAGCGCGCGGGTGGCGAACGGGCCGAGGCCGTGGCCGGCGAGCTGGTGGGCGCGGAGCTTCCCGCCGGTTCGCCGCTGACCCTCCCGCAAAGCGCGACGCGCGCCTTCGAGGAGCAGATCTGGCGCAACATCGCCGAGCTGTCCGCGGGCGATCTGCCCATGCGGGACAACGCCGACACGGTGGCCAGCAATCACGGCAAGACGGGCGGCGCGGCCGCGCGGGCCGTCTCGCTGCGGCTGGGAACGCATCGCGATCTCGAGCGGGCGGGCGACCTCTTGCACGAGCGCCACCGCGCCCTCATCGAGAAACACGGGATGACCGGCCGCGCGCGCGTGGTCGATCACGCGTTCCGCTGGCACACCGAGTTCGACATGTCGTGGTCCGAGGCCTGGGTGAGAAACCAGCTGCGCCAGGCGCACGAGCGCAACGTCGTGGTCATGATCCCAGGCCGCGAGGGCGGCGAGGCGGTGATCATGGCGGATCACTACGATACCGCCTACATGGAGGATGTCTACGAGGCCGACCGTGGTGGCGACGGGCTGCGGGCGGCGGCCGCGGGGGCCGACGACAACGGCTCCGCGACCTCGGCGCTGCTGGCGGCCGCAGATTTACTCTTGCCGCTGGCGCGCGACGGGAAATTGCGGCGGGACGTCTGGCTGGTGCACCTGACTGGCGAGGAGTTTCCCTCGGACTGCCTGGGCGCGCGGGCCCTGGCGCGCGCACTGGTCGAGGGCAATCTGCGCTTCGCGGCCGAGGACGGCACCATCGTCGACGTCTCGCGGGTGCGCGCCGGCGGCGTCTTCGTGCTGGACATGATCGGCCACAACCACCCGCACGATCGCGACGTGTTCCAGATCGCGGCTGGCGAGGGGGCCGCCTCGGCGCGCCTGGCCCAGGCGGCGCACCTGGCGAATCGCCGCTGGAACGACATCGCGGCGGTGCGCAATGCTCGTCCCGAACGGGCTGGCCTGCCGCGTGCGGAGCGCCGGGAAGACGGGCGTCACCCGCTGCCGCCCTTCGCGCACCTGCCAGTGCGAGGCGAGATCCGAACGGAGTGGGAGCCGCGCTCCGCGCTCTACAACACCGACGGCCAGATCTTCTCCGACGTGGGCGTGCCCGTGGTGCTGTTCATGGAGAACTACGATATCGGCCGCACCGGCTACCATGACACGCACGACACCATGAAGAACATCGACCTGGATTACGCCGCGGCCCTCACCGCAATCGCCATCGAGGCCGTGGCTATCGTGGCGTGCGCTTGAGCCCTGGCGGCGGCGAGGTGCTGTCCCTATTTGAAGGGTCGAGGAATGAGAAAGCGGGGCTGGGCTTCGGCGAGCGGACGGCTGCAACGGGTGAGGAAAGTGTCCCGCCCGTCGGACGAGCGACTTCAGGCGCGCGATGCGCGCCTATGTTGATCTCGGTTGTCGCTTGGCATCCGGCCGCGGACGGCCGAAGCAGCTACCAGCTCACACCCGTCTGCATTCGCCAGCCGGCTGACACGCGGCCGCTGCCACCGGGCGTGATCGCGGCACGAGCGGTTGTGCGTAGCGCCGATCTACGTAGAGCGCGGATTGGCGACGCACACGTGCGCGGGGTCTAATGAGCGGGACCGTGGCACGATGAGTAGCCGGAATCCTCATCAAATTGAATGCAGTGCCAGGTCGTCTTGATTGAGCCAATCGACGAGACGGAAGCGAAGCGCAGCGCTTCCCAGGCGAGCGTGCCCATCTTGGTCAATGGACCGCTTCTTGCGTGCTCCCAGTATCGGGGAAGCGATGAATACGTGCAATTCATAAGAATTGCGCGGCCAACAGAACGCTGCGCACCGAAAGGTGGTGTGTCAAATGAGAAGACTATTGATTCTGCTGCTCCTCGTTGCGGTTGGACCGGCTGGGTGCTTCTGGGGAGAGCGCGGACCTGGGAGGTACGAAGGCCGCTATCGAGGCAACGAGCCTCGAGGATACCGTGAGGGCGAGCATCGTGAGGGGAACCACGGTCGGGATAACCATCACGAAGGCCGTTGACCACGCGTGACCCGCCCGGGCCGACCCTACACGGGACGCGGCGCCTGGGTACCGGATCGAACCGCCTCGAGCTGGGCGGCGATGGCGGCGCCGAAGAAGATCGCGACGGACGAGAGGAAGGTCCAGATCTGAAGCGCGACGACGCCCGCCAGCGACCCATAGACGTCGCCAAACGAAGAGCTGACTCGGAAGGCAACGCCGAACAGGACCGTCACGATAGTCCATCCCGCGACGCCGATCACGCCGCCGAACGCGAGCCACGACCAGTGCGGTTGCCGGCGGCGCGGTGCCCAGCGCAAGATTCCTCCGAACGCCGCGGCGGCGAGTCCCAGGGCA
>JADGRD010000415.1 GCA_017881285.1 Pseudomonadota bacterium
GGAAAAGGCGGGCGTCGAGATACAGTTGCCGGGCGCGCTGCTGGATGCCACCGGGCCGCTTGGGATCCTCCTTGGGACACTCGACACAGTCTTGCCAGCGAGCGGCGAAGGTGTGGTTCCCGCCGACTGTCGTAGATGGAAGGCCGTCGCCCTTGTGGCAGTGCAGACAGCCGCCGTCGAGAGCGGCCAGCGGCGCCGGGCCCTCGAGCGCGGCTCCGGTCGCTGGGTCGAGCCCGCCGCGGCCGAGCCAGAGCGCGGCGGCCGACGCGAACGGCGCCGCCGTGCGGGTCAGGTCAGGCGTATGGCAGGGCAGGCAGATCTCGCTGCGCCGGGCGTTCTCCGCCGGCAAAGGGGGCAGAAGCGCCGGGCGTGCGACTTTGCGCAAGAGCGCGTGCGGAGTCTTGCCGCTCGCATCGACTGTCGGGTGCGAGTCGTGGCAAGCGGCGCAGGCGATGCCGATCGGGCCGGCCTGCTCGGGGGGACGCAGGCTAGCCATGAAGGTGAGGTGGTCGTTGCTCGCGGCCGACTCTGGCTTGCTCGCCTTCGGCTTCTCGGCGAGCAGGAATCCCCAGGTGGTGTGGCAGCGCACGCAGGCGGGCTTGCCGGCCGCGTCCGGGTCGCGGTCGGCGCGCGAGCTCGCCGACGAACGCCAGGCGGTCACGTGCCGGTAGACCGGCGGGGCGTCGTGGCAGATGGCGCACACGTCGCTGCGCAAGGTGGTCCAGCTCGCGCGTGGATCGGGCACCGCGCCCGGGCCGTGACAGGACAGGCAGCCGGCTCCGCCCAGGCGCCGCAACATGCGTGGCATGGCCGGCCACGCGGTTCGCTCCTCGCCGGTGCGGTTCATCGAGCGCGCCAGGTCGTGATAGCCTCCGTCGGAAATCCCCGGCTCGCCCGTCGCGTGGCAAGACAGGGCGCACCCTGGGTACTCCGCCCTGCGCTCAACGTTCGGTGCTTGCTTGGGGAAGCCTTCGAGCAGGCGCGCCATCACGGTCGTCATCGGGTTGACGAGCGAACCCGCCAGCATTTCGGCGTGGCAGCGGGCGCGGCTGCAATCGAGTGGCACGTCCTCGTAGCGGCCGGCGATGAGGTCGAGGGCGCGGCCGTCGCCATCGCGCAGACGCCACACGCCGGCGAGGTCGGGAGTGAAGCTGGCGAGCTCGTCGCGCTCGTCGACGGTCGCGTGACTGCCATCCGCTGCGCGCACCACGTGCCAACCCTCGCCGCCCAGATACACCCGTCCACCGGTCGGCACCGTGGTCAGCCCCCGCGACAGGCTCGCGGCCGCGACGCGCACCTCGCGGCGTAGGGGCTTCCCATCGGCATCGTTCCAGCTTGCCTCGAGCACGGCTTCCCCGCGGGTGCGCGGCGAGATGGGGACGACACCCCACGGCGGTTGCCCCGTGCCAAGCGCGGTCTGCCACGAGACGGTGCGGCCGCTCACCTGGAACCCATCCTCGGCCGTGCGCAGTTCGGGTAGTGGCGGCCCGCCGCTCTGCCGCCAGGCAATGCGCCGGGGCCGCGGGCCGGCCGCGACCTTCACCGTGATGGTGAAAGTGGAGTCGAAGCCCACCTGTGGCAGCGGCGGCCCGAAGTCCAGGGCAGGCGCCGCGAGCTTGGGCGGCTCCGTGGGCGGGACGGGGGACGGCAGCAGAGCGGAAGGCGGATCGCCGGGGCAGTTGCCGAACCGGCAAGCGCCGCTCGGGCAGTCCGCATCGACCCAGCACGAGGGCACGCGGTTGGGCAGCGCGCAGGTCCCGGCGCGACAGAGGGAGCCGTCGACACAGGGCTGGCGCGCATCGCAGGCATCGCCGACCGAGTGGTTGCGGGCATCGCGCACGCACACGCGATGGGGGAGAGCGGGGCCGTCGTAGAAGCAACGCCAGCCCGTGGCCTTCCCGTCGGGGAAATCGGGCGAGTCATCGAGGCAGATGCGACCGCCGTCTCCAGTGCGCCGGCTGCCGCAGGTCCAGCCCGGCGCCGTCCCCACCGGAGCCACGCCTGCCGCGGCTTCACCGCCCGTGCAGAGAGTGACGCCGGCGGTTTCCCCGCAGGTCCACTCGCCGTCGTCCGGCATGACGGGGTGCAATTGCACGCAGCGCTCGCCCGCGCAGCGGAATTCCGGCGCCAGCGCGGCGCGATCCACGCACGCCTTCGCGCCTGACGGGCAGCGCCAGCCGAGCGGCGACGCGGCCCGTGCCCTGGGGACCGCCGTGGCGACCGCGCTCGGAGGCGGCGATGGTTTACAACCGATGGCGAGGGCGAAAACCATGGTGGTTGCCTCAGCGCGCATGTCTCCGCCGCCGACCTACCAGCAGGAGGCCGAGCGCGCCCAGCCCAAGGCCCGTGCCGTCACGGCCGGTCGGCACGAAGGCGCAGCCATTGAAGAAGGGTGGCCGCGTGGTTTGCGCGCACACCTCGCTGTCGCCGCCACCGGAGATCTTGTCCGTCAGATCGCGTACCAGGGCCGCGAAGCAGATCCGGCCCACGGCGCTGTCCACCGCCAGGCTCACTTGCGCCGGTTTGTCCGGCGACGGCAGGGCGCCGATGTAGATCTGGCGCGGCCCGGTCGCCAGTTGCGGTCCCTGGGTCTGCGACAGCACCAAGGTCAGTGAATCACGGCCGCCGTCATCGCTCGCCTCGGCCAGCAACACGTCGAAGGCCAGCCGATCCTCGATCTCGTCCGTGCATTCGTCGGTCTCGCGCACCCAGTCCCAAGCCAGCGCGGTGGCGCCTGCGAAAGAGGGTGGCGCCAGGTCAGGCCCCGCGCCCGTGGTGAACGTGACTTTTTTGCCCAGGCCCTTGCCGCCCGAGGTGGTGCCGCGCAGTTCCGGCCATTGAACGGTGTAGACGGTAAGCGGCAGGAGCGGATCGGGGGGCGTCAGCGTCAGACGGCCCTCGGCCGCGGCGAATTCCCCGACCAGCGCTTGTTGGGTTCCGTCGGGCAGATCGAGAAGAACGGACTCGCTCTGGTAGATCGCCGCGGCGGCGTAGAAGGCGTGCAAGGGGGCGGCGACCGGCACCAGATCGGCGCCATCGGGCGGCACCGCCGAGAGCAGGTCAGGCGCGCCGCAGGTCTGTGCGCTGGCTGGCGCCGACAACAGACAAGCGGCCGCAGTGGCTATCGTGGTGAATCGCATAGCACGTCCCCGCAACGTCCAAGCATCTCGGTGGTGTCGCCGTTGCCGTTGAGATCGAACTCGTCGAGACAGCAGAAGCCGTTGTCGATGCAGCATTGCTCGGTTTCGTGGGAGTGCTTCTTGTCGCTGGCCACGCCCGCGCAGGCAGTTGGCACCGGCCGCCGCTCCACGCAGTACCCCCAAGACTGCCCATCGGAGGCGCAGGTCTGCAGGCCCCAGTAGGTGCAGTAGGAAATGAAACATACGCGCTGGCCCCCCGGCACGCACACGGCGCAGCGGGCGGGACAGTCGCTCATGCGGCCGCCGACGCAGTAGCGGAAACCGCCGCCCGGGCAGGGGACGGGCGCGATGTCGTTGTCGACGACGTCGTCGCAATCGTCGTCGATGCCGTTGCAGATTTCGCTTGTCGGCGCGCAGCCCGGCGAGACGTACTGCGGGGGAGCATCGCTCGGGCTCGGCAGATCGGGCAGCATGTCTGCGGGAGGGTCGTGGGCCACGTCAGGCGGTGAATCGGGCCCGGCATCGCGAGGAACCGCCACCGCCGTGTCCCTGGCCCTGGCAGGCGCGTCCATTGCCACGACGGCACCATCGACGGGTGTCGCAAGCAGGAGATGGGTGCGGCCGCCTCCGCATGCGGCCAGCACGCACGCGCACAGGGGGGCAAACCGCACGAGGTAGATCACAAGCATGATTGTACTGACACCGCAGCCCCGAAAGAACACAAACCGGCGACAAAGTCGGGCGAGACGGGTTCCCCATTGCCCCGGCGCTGCTGTACCATGGAGGCGTGAGCCCGCGCTGGTTATGGCCGCCGCTGTTCGTGCTCGCGCTGTCGTGGCCCGCGCGCGCCCAGGACGCGGAAGCCAGCCTGGTGGCGCCACCGCCGACTTCGACGCCGGCCGAAGCCAGCGACGGCTTTCACGCGGCCGACGCCAACGGCGATCGCGTGGTGCTCTTACCGACGGCCAAGACGCAGCCCAAGGGCCTCTTCACCTTTTCGAGCTACGACGTGGTTCTCTTGCAGGCGGGCTACGCCGTCACCGACTCCACGCAATTCACGCTCACCTTCACGCCGCCGGTGCAAGGCTCGATGCCACTCGACCTCACCCTCAAGACGGCGTTTCTGCGGGGCTCGCTCGTGCGTGCCGCCGCGATGGCCTCGGTGACTGGAATCACCGGCTTGGGTGACGTCGGTTTCGTGTTTCTCGGACGAGCGGGGGCGGTCGTCGATTTTTGTTTTCGGTCCGACTGTGCTTCCAGTTTCACGGTCGGCAGCAACGTCACCTTCGCGGGCGCGATCTTGTTCATGTGGAACGGGGCCGGGCTGGTCTGGCGGGTCAGTCCACATCTGGCGCTGCTGGCCGAAGCCGACACCATGATTCCGTTGGGCCGGGCGTTGGGACAGGTCAACGGGCTCTTGGTCTGGGGAGGCCTGCG
>JADGRD010000416.1 GCA_017881285.1 Pseudomonadota bacterium
GAAGAGCGCCGGGCCGTCGCCGCAGTGGTTGCCGAGGTCGCGACCGTCGAGTGCGCGGCCATGGCCGAGGTCGAGAAGGCCAAGGAACCCGAACCAAAGCCCGAGGAGTCGCCTATCGCCATCATCGCGCCGGTGATGAGCGCGCTCGATGACGGCCCGACCGAGGCCGGCGAAACCTACGCCGAGTCGGCCGTCGAGGCTGGCCCGGTGATCGTTCCGGCCATCGCTCCACCCGTCGAGATGCTATCCGCGCCCGAGGAGGAGGGCCCAGGATACATCAAGCTCTCCGAGGGCGCCTTCCAACTGCCGTCGTCCGAGCTGCTCGAGTACCAGCCGCCCAAGGGGGGCGAGACCGACGCTGCCACGCTGCGGGGACTGGCCGAGCGCTTGGAGCAGGCGCTTTCCAACTACGGCGTGCAGGGCAAGGTAACTGCCATCCAAATGGGGCCGGTGATCATTACCTTCGAGTTCGCGCCGGCGCCGGGCACCCGCACGGGCAAGATCGTGCAGCTCGAGAACGATTTGGCCATGGCACTGGAGGCGCAGTCCGTTCGTATCGTCGCGCCCATCCCGGGCAAGGCCGTGGTCGGCATCGAGATCCCGAACAAGAGGCGCGAGATGGTCTACCTGAAGGAAATCCTCGAGGACGAAAGCTTCCGCAAGTCGGCCTCGAAGCTGCAGATCTGCCTGGGCAAGGACACCAAGGGCGCGCCGGTCAGCGTGAACCTGTCCAAGATGCCGCACCTCCTGGTTGCCGGCACCACCGGCTCGGGCAAGTCGGTAGCGGTCAACGGCATGATCACCAGCATCCTCTACTCGGCGAATCCCGAGGAGGTTCGCTTCATCATGGTGGACCCCAAGATGCTCGAGCTCTCGATCTACGAGGGCATCCCGCACCTCCTGCTGCCGGTCGTCACCGACCCCAAGAAGGCGGCGCTGGCCCTGCGTTGGGCCGTCGACGAAATGGAGCGGCGCTATGAGCTGCTCGCCAAGAGCGGCGTGCGCGACATCTCCACCTACAACGCGAAGATCGAGGCCGAGCAGAACAAGGCAGCGGTCAGCACGGCACTCCACGAGACGCCCTCCAAGCGCACGAAGCGCTTGAAGCTGGTCATGGCCGACGCCGACGGCCACGAGCACGAGGTCGAGGTCGAGGCGGAGAGCGCGCCGATCGGCGGCGCCATCAGCGAGGAGCTGGCCGATGAGATCTCGGCCAAAGCCGCGGCGGCTCAGGCCGCCAAGGAACATGCCGAACCGCCGGCCCGCAAGTTGCCCTACATCGTCATCGTCATCGACGAGTTCGCGGACCTCATGATGGTCGCGTCCAAGGACGTGGACACCGCCGTGGCGCGTTTGGCGCAGAAGGCGCGCGCCGCCGGCCTGCACCTCATCCTCGCCACCCAGCGCCCGTCGGTGGACGTGATCACCGGCGTCATCAAGGCCAACTTCCCCAGCCGCATCGCCTTGCAAGTCGCCTCGCAGATCGACTCGCGCACCATCATGGGCCAGCCCGGCGCGGAAACCCTGCTCGGCAACGGCGACATGCTCTTCTCGGATCGGGGCACCAAGCTGAAGCGCATCCAGGGCGCCTTCCTCTCCGACGACGAGGTTCATCGCGTGGTCGAGTTCTTGAAGCTGCAGGCCAAGCCGGTCTACGACATGAACATCCTGACGGCGCGTGACGACGAGGACGGCGAGGGCGCCGCCGCGGCCGACGACTTCCACGACGAGCTCTACGATCAGGCCGTGGCCATCGTGTGCGACACCCGCCAGGCCAGCGTGTCCTTCATCCAGCGCCGCCTGCAGATCGGCTACAACCGCTCCGCGCGCATGGTCGAGCAGATGGAGCGCGACGGCATTGTCGGCCCCTCGAACGGTATCAGGCCGCGCGAGATCATCGCCCCCCGCGGCGAATACCTGAGCCAGCCCGGGGCGTAGGGCAGGGCGCTAGGCCCTAGCCGGGCCTACGCGATGTACCCAGCCGTCCCAGCTAGCAACAAATATCGCCTCGTTGCCGAGAGCTCCTACTGATGCTTTCTACGCAACCAGCAGCAAGCTGTCACACCCACTCGCCCGTTGGTGCAGGTGCGTACGCGCGCCATTGTCCCGAAACGACTTCGCTTTATCGAATGATGCAGGAACATTGGGCGACGTTCCTGACAGATCTGGAATCAGAACGTCGCGAACTGCCCGCCTTCGTGCTTGACGAGTTCGAGGCCTACCTTCGTTGTGGCATTCCGGTTCATGGCTTTCTTCGTGTCCGGTGCAGAGACTGCGGCCATAGCGAAATCGTGGCGTTCCGTGCAAGCGACGTGGATTTTGCCCGAGTCGTTTGGGCCGGAGAATGGCCGACACGGCAGCCTTCTGCGTAGATTACCTTTTCCCCCTCGTGCCTGCCCGGCAATACGTACTCTGAGTATAGGGGGAGACTGATGTGTAGGTCTGCGATGCCGCCCCGGTTTGATGGTAACGGGACATTGGGGACCAGAGGGGCCAGTTGACCCAACGAGAACCGTGACTTCGCACTGTCGTCGGCAGCAGCCCCTCGTGTAGAGTCGACCAGGTGGACCGCCTCTCGGCAAAGAATGTCACGCTTGTCGTGCTGCTGGGCGCCGCATCCTGTGGAGGCAATCGAACCCCGCTCCGTGTTCCAGTCCATGACGCGCAGGTGGGCGATGCTTTGCGCGACCGGGTTGCAGAGAAGGGCAGCGACACAGGGGCAGATTCCGCTCGAGACAGCTCGGCGGATCTGAGGCTGGATGCGGGACCGGGCGACGCTCGAGTCGACCTGGCCCGTGACTCCAACGCGGATACGGCGGATACGGCCCGGGACCTGCTCCGGGACTTGCCCCAGGACCTGCCCTTGGACCTGCCCCCCGACCAATCCCGCGATTTCCCCGTCCGCGACACATCGATGGAGGCGTCCAGGGACTTTCCACCAGTAGATCTCGCAGCTTTGGAGACCACGGCTGACCGGCCAACCGACGGGAAGCCTGATTCGACAAGCGCCAGCGATTCTGCCGGCAGCACGTTGTGTGTGGGCACGATGGCCGTCTGTGGCGGCAAGACCGTCAACACCTCAATCAGCATCGCGCATTGTGGACAATGCGATTCGCCTTGCGACCCTGGCAGCCTCTGCAGCGCCGGAACTTGCGGACCGGCGACCAGCCATTGGCCGACCTTTCAACACGACGTACAACATACGGGGGAAAACCCGGACGAATCGGGTGTGCCGCCGCTGTGTCTGGCATGGATCCGGACTCTGAGCCCAAGCACGACCGTAAGTCCGGTGGCCATCCAAGACGGTCGCTTGTTCGTCACGTTGGCCGCAAGATTCAGCATCGAGGCCCCCATCTACGCGCTCAACGCCTCCGACGGCTCTGACCTCTGGCGGTACAACTTCGGGGACGTCTCCAGCATAGGACACCCGTCCGTATTTTCGGGGTCGGTGTACCTGGCGAACGGAAAACCCACGACTGGCTCTGCCTATCTTTGGGCCATGGATGCCGTGACGGGGGAAATTCAATGGGGCGCAGCGCTCGCCGCACAGTGGGAGCAATACTGGGCTCCGATTCGGGTGGGGGATATCGTCTACACCAATGGTGGAGCGTATGGGGGACTGTACGGCATCGCTGCGGCCGACGGTTCGCAGGTCTTCTTCCAGAGCCTGGACCAGTACGACCAGTGGAGTCCTGGCTATTTCGGCGATACCATCTTCACCTTCATCGCGGGCCGATTTCGCAAACACGACCCTGCCTCCGGGGCCATCCTCGATACCGTGTTGGTTCTCCCAAGTAACGTCCTCACGTACGCCATGCAAACGGCTCCGGTGTTTGGACCGACCCTGGGCTACGTCATCTCGCCGCCGAAACTGATCGCCATCGACCCAGCCACCCATGATATTTCCTGGACCGCGGGGGGAACCTTCCATGGTACGCCAGCCGTTGCGGGCGGGACGGTGTATGGGATCAGCGCGGGCACACTTCAGGCCAGGGATGGCGAGTTGGGCACGTTGCTTTGGACGTTCGTGGGCGATACGTCGCTAACCTACCCGCCCGTGGTGGCCAATGGCTACGTGTACGTGGCCAGCGCCAAGAATGTCTACGCGGTGGACATCGCGACCCACGAGCAGGTGTGGGCAGACGCGGTCGGTGGCTGGCTGTCCCTGGGCGCGCACAAGCTGTTTGTTGCATCGACAGACGGGACGGTTCGAGCCTATGAGCTGTCCAACCGGTGATGTTCCGCCAGCCAGGGAATGGCAGGTTCCCGAACTACGACGGATTCGCTCGGGCACAGGGCGAGTTGACGTGACTTCGAGTATCGGACATCCCGAGACGCGATGCGCGTGATGCGAGAAGGGCGCTTGCGCTTCCCAGGCGCGTCCCCTTTCGAGTGAGGGCTGCTTGCCGCCGGTTCGCCTTCCACCTGGCGGTGGCTCTGTGCGACGGCGGTCGTCTGTGAGCTTTGTCAGGCGTCGTTGCGAGGCTGGCACCCGGCCGTTTCGGAGGAGCGCGGGGCAAGGGCCCACGCCCGCGGTCGTGGCCCCGCCGGCGCCCCGGCCAGCGGTTCTC
>JADGRD010000417.1 GCA_017881285.1 Pseudomonadota bacterium
CCAGACCTCGTGCGCAAGTACCTGGGCTCGGTGGTGCCCATGGGCGACAACTACTTCGCCGCGCTCAACTCGGCGGTCTTCAGCGATGGCAGCTTCTGCTACATCCCGCCGGGCGTGCGCTGCCCCATGGAGCTGTCCACCTACTTCCGCATCAACGCCGCCGACACCGGGCAGTTCGAGCGCACCCTCATCATCGCCGAGCCCGAAAGCTACGTCAGCTACCTCGAGGGCTGCACGGCGCCCCGCCGCGACGGCAACCAGCTGCATGCCGCGGTGGTGGAGCTGGTCGCCCACGACCACGCCGAGATCAAGTACTCGACCGTGCAGAACTGGTACCCCGGCGACAAGGAGGGCAAGGGCGGCATCTACAACTTCGTCACCAAGCGGGGCAAGGCCGCGGGACGGAACTCGAAGATCGCGTGGACCCAGGTGGAGACCGGCTCGGCCATCACCTGGAAGTACCCCAGCGTGATGCTCATCGGCGACGGCTCGGTGGGCGAGTTCTACTCGGTCGCGGTGACCAACCACCACCAGCAAGCCGACACCGGCACCAAGATGATCCACATCGGCAAGAACACCAAGAGCACCATCCTCTCCAAGGGCATCTCCGCCGGCCACGGCCAGAACACCTACCGTGGCCTGGTGCGGGTCACCAAGGACGCCACCGGCGCGCGCAACTACTCGCAGTGCGACTCCCTGCTCATCGGCGACACCTGCGGCGCCCACACGGTGCCCTACCTCGACGTGCGCAACACCTCGTCGCAGGTCGAGCACGAGGCCTCCACCTCGCGCATCAGCGAGGACCAGCTTTTCTACTGCCGGCAGCGCGGCCTTGCCACCGAGGATGCCGTGGGCCTCATCGTCAACGGCTACTGCAAGGAAGTCTTTCGCCACCTGCCCATGGAGTTCGCCGTCGAGGCACAGAAACTCCTGGGCGTCAGCCTGGAAGGGAGCGTCGGCTAGATGGTGATGCTGTCGATCAAGAACTTGCAGGCGGAAGCCGCGGGCAAACCTGGCAAGCCGATTCTGCGCGGCCTCAATCTCGAGGTCGAGGCGGGCGAGGTGTGCGCGCTCATGGGCCCCAATGGCTCGGGCAAGAGCACGCTGGCCAATGTCCTCGCCGGGCGCGAAGGCATCACCGTGACCGCGGGCGAGATTCTTTACCAGGGCAAGGATCTGCAGACGCTTTCGCCGGAGGAGCGCGCCCGCGAGGGGATCTTCCTCGGCTTCCAGTATCCGGTCGAGATCCCCGGCGTGGCCAACACCTACTTCCTGCGCGCGGCTCTCAACGCCATTCGCAAGCATCGGGGGGAAGAAGAGCTGGATCCCATGGATTTCCTGGCCCTGGTCAAGCAGAAGGCCAAGAGCCTGGGGCTGGCGCCCGACCTGCTCGGCCGGCCCGTCAACGAGGGGTTCTCGGGCGGCGAGAAGAAACGCAACGAGATCTTGCAGATGTCGGTGCTCGAGCCGCGACTGGCCGTGCTCGACGAGACCGACTCGGGGCTCGACATCGATGCCTTGCGCGAGGTGGCGGCCGCGGTCCAGGCGCTACGGGATCCGTCCCGCGCCATCGTGGTCATCACCCACCATCAACGCCTGCTCGACTACCTGGTGCCCGATCGGGTGCACGTGCTTGCGGGCGGCACCATCGTCGCTTCTGGCGACAAGTCGCTGGCCGTCGAGCTCGAAGAGCACGGCTATGGCTGGGCCGGCGCGAAGGCGCCTCTGGTGGAAGAGGTGGCATGAACGCCGGACTTGATGCGGACGAGCGCGCGGAGCTCACGGCCGGATTCAGCCAGGCCATGGCCAGGGAGGGCCCTGCGCCCAGCTGGCTCCTGACCACCCGCCAGGACGCACTCCACGCCCTCCTCGAGCAGGGTTGGCCCACCACCAAACAGGAAGATTGGCGCTTCACCGACGTCAGCCCGCTCACCCGCAGGGAGCTGCTGCCGGTTCCGGTCGCAGCGACGCTCCCCAAAGGCACCTTCGATGAGAGCCTCCTCCATCTGGGCCGCGGCGTGGGTCACCGCCTGGTCTTCGTCGACGGCCGCCAGCAGGCGGGCGGCGAGGCCGGGCTGCCGCCACTGCGCGGCCTGGTGATGGCGCCTTTGTCCACGGCGATTCGGGACGAGTCGACACAGATCGGCCGCGTGCTCGGCCGTCAGCTGCAAGGCTTCCATGCCTTCGCGGCGCTCAATACCGCGTTCATGACCGACGGGGTGTTTGTCCACATCCCGGATGGGCTCGTGGTCGAGGCGCCCCTTTTCCTGGTCTATCTCGCCGCGGCCGAGGGCAGCACCAGCTTCCCGCGCACCGTGGTGGTGGCCGGAGCGAACAGTCAGGCCACCATCGTTGAGGTCCACCTTGGCGCCGACGGTAGGGCCACGCTGTCGGATGCCGTCACCGAAATCCTGCTCGAACCCGGCGCACGCCTCGCCTACCTCGGTGTCCAGAAGCCGTCGCCGGACGGCTTCCACGTCGGCCACCTCGCGGTCACCCAGCAGGCGGGCAGTGTCTTCCACGCGCACAGCCTCGCGCTCGACGGCCGCCTGGTGCGCAACGACGCGCACGTCGTGCTCGCGGCAGGGGACTGCGCCTGCCAGCTCGACGGCATCTACCTCGCCGCCGGCGGTAGCCATATCGACAACCAGACCAGCATCGACCACCGCGCGCCCCGCTGCCAGAGCCGCGAGTCCTACCGGGGCGTGGTCTCGGATCGCGGCCAGGCGGTATGGAGCGGGCGGGCCGTGGTTAGGCCGGGCGCGCAGGGGACCGACGCCCGCCAGTCGAACCGCAACCTGATTCTCACCGACGGCGCCGTGGTCCACGCCAAGCCGCATCTCGAGATCTTCGCCAACGACGTCAAGTGCTCGCACGGCGCCACCACCGGCCGCCTGGACCCGGAGGCCTTGTTCTACCTGCGCACGCGCGGCATCGGCGCGAAGGACGCACGCCAGATTCTCGTCGCGGCCTTCCTGCGCGAGGGCCTCGGCGCGGTGGCCGACCCGGCCCTGCGCGGGGAGCTGGAAGCGATCCTGGCAAGCCGGACCCATGCGCTGACCCAGGAAGGAGCGACCCCATGAGCGCGCGCGCCGAAGATC
Source organism: Pseudomonadota bacterium (assembly GCA_017881285.1). Classification (GTDB taxonomy): domain Bacteria; phylum Myxococcota_A; class Polyangia; order Fen-1088; family Fen-1088; genus Fen-1118. The sequence goes on from JADGRD010000417.1 coordinate 3,102, forward strand.
GCCCGGCCATGCGCCCCACCCTGTCGAGCCCCCTCGACGTGGAACGCGTGCGGCGGGACTTCCCCGCGCTCGCTGGCAAAGCGCACGGGCATCCGCTGGTCTACCTCGACAGCGCGGCCACCGCGCAGAAGCCGCTTGCCGTGCTCGACCGGTTGCGCAGGAGCTACCTCGAGGAGTGCGCCAACATCCACCGCGGCGTCTACCAACTGAGCGAGCGCGCCACCGCCGCGCACGAGGCGGCCCGCGACAAGGTCCGCCGGTTCCTCGGCGCCGAACAGGCGAGCGAGATCGTCTTCGTCCGCGGCGCCACCGAGGGAATCAACCTGGTCGCGCAGAGCTACGGCCGCAGTCAGATCCACCAGGGAGACGAAATCCTCATCTCGGAAATGGAGCACCACTCGAACATCGTGCCCTGGCAGATGCTGGCCGAGGAGCGCGGCGCCCATCTCAAGGTCGCGCCCATGGACGACCGGGGCGACCTGATCCTCCCCGAGTACGAGAAGCTCCTCGGACCGAGAACCAAGATCGTCGCCTTCACCGCCGTCTCGAACGCGCTGGGCACGGTCAACCCGGCGGCCGCCATGATCGCGGCGGCGCACCACGTTGGCGCCGTCGTTCTCCTCGACGCTGCGCAGGCCGCGCCCCACGCGGCGCTCGACGTGCGCGAGCTCGACTGCGACTTCCTGGTCTTTTCGGGCCACAAACTCTACGGGCCGACCGGCATCGGCGTGCTCTACGGCAAGGAGCGCTTGCTTGCCGCCATGCCGCCCTGGCAAGGCGGCGGGGACATGATCCTTTCGGTCACCTTCGAGAAGACCACCTATGCGCCGCCACCGGCGAAGTTCGAGGCCGGCACGCCGCACATCCAGGGCGCCATCGGGCTGGGCGCGGCCATCGATTACGTGGAGTCGCTGGGCCTGGCGGCCATCGAACGCTACGAGACGGACCTGCTTGCCTACGCGGAGGCCTCCCTCGCGCGCTTGCCCGGCCTGCGTCTCGTCGGCCAGCCCCAGCGGCGCGCCGCCGCCATCTCCTTCGTACTCGACGGCATCCATCCCCATGACATCGGCACCATCCTCGATCGCTATGGCGTCGCGATCCGCGCCGGCCACCACTGCGCACAGCCCGCCATGCAGCGCATGGGCGTGTCCGGCACCGCGCGCGTCTCCCTGGCCTTCTACAACAAGCGCGACGAAATCGACACCTTGGTTTCCTGCCTCGGGGAAGCCCAGAGAATGTTCCGGCCATGAACCCGCTCGATGACCTGTACCAAGAAGTCATCCTCGACCACCAGCGCAACCCGCGCAACTTCGCGCGGTTGCCCATGGCCAACCGGCAAGCCGAAGGCACCAACCCGCTGTGCGGCGATCACGTGACCGTGTACCTCGACGTCAAGGACGGTGTCATTCGCGATATCAGCTTTCAGGGCGAAGGCTGCGCCATCGCCAAGGCGTCGGCCTC
>JADGRD010000418.1 GCA_017881285.1 Pseudomonadota bacterium
GTTCGTGGCCACCAACGGCTCGATCAACGCCGGGCGCACCGGCCACACGCGGAAGTACCTCGACACCTACGAGGCCATGGCGTCGTACCTCGACCACCTCGACCCGGGCCCGGGCTCGATGATGGTGTTCGTGAACCAGCCCGTGATTCACAAGGCCGAGAGCCTGCGGCGGCTCTTCGCCGAGCGCGGCCTCGGCGACTTCGGGAAGGCGGTCTTCGCGTTCGGCGCCCCGGAGACCCGGGGGCAAGACAGCATGGTCGTCAAGCCGGGCGGGCTCACGCCGGACGAGATCGCGGCCATCGACCGCAAGGTGGCGTCGTGGCCGCACCCGCGGAGGGTGCTCTACTCGCCCTCCGGCGCGGGCCTGCCGCCCTTCGTGGACGCCGTCCTGGGGCATACGCGCGGGCCGCTGGTCACGGACGATCGCCCATTCGTGCACGAGGTGAGCTGGCGCGACTTCGAGCTTTTGCCCGCGAAGGCGCGCTTTGCCGACCAGCTCTACGCTTCGAGCTGGATCAAGGTCTTCACCATCCTGCTCTTCGGCGCGGTCTCGGTCGCGGTCATGCTCTTCGTGGGCCTGCGGCGTGGCCGCGAGCGGCGCGTGCCTTGGCCGTGGGTGCTGTACTTCTTCGTGGCCGGCGTTTCGTACATGTGCGTGGAGATCGGCCTCATCGCCAAGGCCGAGCTGTTCCTCGGCAGCCCGCTCTATGCCGTGGCCGTGATCCTGGCGCTGTTCCTGGCGGGAAACGGCCTCGGCGCGTACCTGCAGGACCGCCTGCGCGTGTTCCGCGGCCCGGCGACGCTCGTGCTGCCTGGCATTATTGCAACCATCGCCGCCATCGCGTGGGGCGTCCTCGCCACGCACCTGTGCAACGCGCGCCTGCTCTCACTGCCCTTGCCGCTCAAGATCCTGTGCGTGGCGCTGTCGGTGGTGCCCGCCGGGACGTTCCTCGGGATGTTCTACCCGTTCGGCGTAGAGCGCGTGGTGGAGGCCGGGCGCCGCGCGGCCGTGCCCGCCACCTACGCCATGGCCACGCTGTCGTCGGTGTGGGGCGCGGCGTGGGCCATGACCGCCATCACCAACCTGGGCTTCTCGGCCGTGATCCTGATGGGCGCCGCGGGCTACGCCCTGACCGGGGCGCTGGTCCTCGTCGCGCGCCGCCTGCGCCCGGCCCGTTAGGACGGCGGGCGCCGGGGTGAGGATCGCTGGGGCAGGAACAGGGTCGACAAGCAACCTCGCCTTCACGCGCACCGATAACGGGTGGCAGTGGCTAGCTGCGCGCATGGGCGACGGACTTTGGACAGCGGCGCCACTTCTCGCTTGGGTAGAGGCCTACTTCTTCTCTAGTTGACGTGATGCGACTTGTCGGGCGCCGTACCATGACAAGCCGGCTGGCGAGGCGAGGTCGCGTTTTCGACATTTCAGAATGGTTTCTTCTTTCGAATGACTGACCCGTTTCCGCCCGTAGACGGGTCTCTGACAAGTAGGGAGATCTTTTGATCGAAGGGCGAAGTCTATGAAAGGCAACTGTCACCCATGCAATCAGAACACCGGTTTGGTACACTCGCCGTCGTTTTTGCGCTTCTCGGCGCTTCATGTTCTAGCGTTAGCTCAGGCAGCTCCAGTTTATCAAGCGGTGGGGCATCTGGCGGCAAGTTGAGTCAGACCGGAGGCGCCGGCGGAGGGGGACAAACAGGCCCGTCCACCAGCGGCGGGAAAGGTGGCGGAGGAACCAGCGGGGGACAGGGCGGCTCAACCTCCACCAGTACGTGGGTTACCTGTAGCAATGCAGCCAGCGTCACCCCCTGTGGGGGCGACGTCGTCGGAACCTGGACCGTGACGCCGTCCTGTCTTGCGGTTTCTGGTGAGAGGAACATCGAGGGTATCAGTCTCGGCTGCCTGACCGTCTCGGTCACGGGGACCGTCCAAGTGAGCGGCACCTGGATCGCCAACGCCGACGGGACCTACACGGACACCACGACCACGACAGGCGAAGAGGCACTCACCTTGGTTGCCAAGTGCTTGGAAGTGTCGGGCACCACTACGACCTGCGATCGGCTTGAGGGGACCATCCAAGTGTTGGGCTACGAGAAGGTCACCTGCGCGTCTGCCACGGGAGGCGGGTGCTCGTGTGTGGGCACCGTCAATCAGAAGGGTGGAATCGGTCTGCTGTCTGGCGATCCGTTGACAAGCGGCAACTACAAGACGTCTGACAATGCGATTACGACCGGGCAGGATGCGCTGACCCCGGATGCTCTGCAGTTCTCGTATTGCGTCTCCAATGGCAAGATGAATTGGACCCCGAACGTCGCGCGTCCCACCTTCACCGGCTCGATTGCATTCGAGAAAGGCGGAGCCGGCGGTGCGGGTGGCAACGGTGGCGGAGCCGGCGGTGCGGGTGGCAACGGCGGCGGCGGCAAGGGCGGAGCTACCTCATCGGGTGGTACCACCTCGTCAGGCGGTACCACATCGTCAGGCGGTACCACATCGTCGGGCGGTACCAACGCATCGGGCGGCAGCGGCGGCAAGGGCGGAGCGACCGTGACCGGCGGATCGACCGCATCAGGTGGCACCCGCGCATCAGGTGGTACCCTCGCATCGGGTGGCAGCGGCGGCAAGGGCGGAACCACCTCGTCGGGCGGTAGCACCGGTGGGAGTACCACGCCAGGCACCGGGGGACCGTGCGATATCTATGAAGCCGCCCAGACGCCTTGTGTGGGCGCCTACAGCACGGTTCGAGCGCTCTATAAAGCGTACAGCGGCCCCCTCTACCAGGTCAGGAGTAGCGCAGACAAGACAGCCGTCAAGGATGTCCCGCTTCTCGAGGCGGGTGGCTACGCCAACTCGAAGGTGCAAGACGACTTCTGCACGGGCGGCTGCACCATCGCGAAACTCTATGATCAGTCGCCGAAGAAGAACGACCTTCCTCTTTCAGGTGCAACCTACTGGCTGGTGACGAGCCCTCCAGCTCCCGCCTCGCATGCCGTTGCTACGGAATCGGATGCGAAGGCCGCCAAGACCACGGCCGGCGGTCATCCTGTCTACGGCGTCAAGACCGTCGCGGGCGCGGGTAATAGCTATCGGGTCAATGCCAAGGGCACGGCCGTCGGCGACCAGGCAGAGGCCATGTACGAGGTCGTAGACGCCAAGGTCTACAGCGCGCTTTGTTGCTACGACTTCGGGAATGTGTCGACGACCGGTAACCCCGACGGCGCCGCCACGATGGAAACGATCTACTACGGCAATGCCACGCTGTTTGGCCATGGTGCCGGCAAGGGCCCATGGATCATGGCCGACCTGGAGGCCGGCACCTACCCGTCAAGCAACCAGAACGACCCGAACATTCCTTCCTTGAGCTACCCGAACTACGCCACCCTCATGCTGAAGGGCCACGTAGGGGACCGCTTCGCGCTCAAGGCTGGCGATGCGCAGACCGGCCCTCTACAGACAACCTGGGACGGAAAGCGCCCGAATGGCTACAGCCCCATGAAGAAACAAGGCGCGATCGTTCTGGGAACTGGCGGTGACGGCAGCTTCCTGGGATCGGGTGTGTTCTTCGAAGGGGCCATCACCTTCGGTTGTCCCGACGACAAGGCGGTCGATGACGCCATTCAGGCAAATATCGTGGCCGCGGGGTACGGGAAGTAACTTGTGGCCGTGGCTAGACTCTTCCGGAGCAATGGCGCATCGAGGGTTGGAAAAGCGCGGCGCGGGCCGTGTCTGCCACCGACGGCGCGGACGGTGACCGCGACGGAGTCTTGGCGAGGTGCCCAAAGCCGCTCCGGTGTGCTTCACCCACGTGCTCAAGATTGCCATGCCGCCATGCCGCAGACCGGCAAGGTTCTCTGACGATCTGTTCAAAATGACTATGGGACCGGCCCCCTTGCCCGATCTGAAGATCGATAGACCCGATCGTCCCCTATCGGACCCCATCTTCGATCGCCAAGCACGACTGCTTCAGCGTAGCTCTTCCGGAGGAACAATGTTTGTTAACAAAAAGGCTTCCACGAGAAATACATCAGGATTTGCATTGTTGCTGACCGTGCTGGTCAGCGCTCCTCATCTTGCTTGCAATGGGAGCAGCGGTACCGCTACGGGGACAGGCGGGCGGGCGAGCACCGGCGGCGCGACCAGCTCCGGGGGCGGGACGAGCTCCGGCGGCGCGACCGGGAAGGGTGGCGCAACGGGGAGCGGTGGAGGAGCTGGGAGTGGCGGCATCGGGGCCACCGGGGGCACCACCGGGGGCGCCACCGGAGGCACCACCGGGGGCGGCACCGGAGGCACCACCGGAGCCGGAACTGGAGGCACCGCCGGGGCCGGAACCGGAGGCACCGCCGGGGCCAGAACCGGAGGCACCGCCGGAGCCGGAACTGGAGGCACCGCCGGGGCCGGAACCGGAGGCACCGCCGGGGCCGGAACCGGAGGCACCGCCGGGGCCGGAACCGGAGGCACCGCCGCGGGCGGAACCGGAGGCACCACCGCGGGCGCAGCGATCTATCTCTCCCCGTCGGGCGATGACACCAATGACGGATCGATCGACCATCCGCTGAAAAC
>JADGRD010000419.1 GCA_017881285.1 Pseudomonadota bacterium
AAAACGACGGAATAGAGAGCGGACTGCCGGCCAGGCTTATCTCCGTATAGGGACCAGAATGACCCCGGATAGGAAAGGAACACCACACATGAGCACGATTACGACCAAGGACGGCACGCAGATCTATTACAAGGACTGGGGCATCGGTCAGCCAGTTGTATTCAGCCACGGATGGCCTCTGAGCTCGGACAGTTGGGAAGCCCAAATGCTGTTTCTGGCATCTCACGGCTATCGCTGTGTCGCGCACGATCGTCGCGGTCATGGTCGGTCCAGTCAACCCTGGGGTGGTAATGAAATGAACACCTACGCTGATGATCTCGCGTCGCTGATGGATACGCTGGACTTGAAGAACGCGGTGCTGGTCGGCTTCTCCGCCGGCGGTGGTGAAGTGGCTCGTTACATCGGCCGCCACGGTACGAAGCGCTTGGCCAAAGCCGTGCTCGTATCGGCGGTTCCGCCGCTGATGCTGAAGACGGCGGGCAATTCCGGCGGCCTGCCGATGAATGTGTTCGATGGTATTCGTGCCAGCTCGATCGACGACCGCTCCCAATTCTATAGGGATCTTGCCAGCGGACCGTTCTTCGGCTTCAACCGGCCGGGCGCCAAGGTTTCACAAGGCATGATTGACTGGTTCTGGCTCCAGGGAATGCAAGCCGGTCACAAGAACACGCTTGATTGTATTCAGGCATTTTCCGAGACGGACTTCACCGAGGATCTCAAGAAGTTCGATCTACCGACGCTGATTCTTCACGGCGACGACGACCAGATTGTCCCCATCGGTGCCAGCGCCCTCGCATCAACCAAACTCGTCAAGAACGCCAAGCTGGTCGTCTATCCCGGCGCGCCGCACGGTATGACGAGCACGCACAGGGAGAGACTCAACGCCGATCTCCTGGCTTTTCTCAAGTCTTGAGTACAGCCCGTCTCGAGCCCCAAGAAATAGGAAGAGGACAAGGTGGCTTCATCGACAAGAACCCTTTGGTTCTTGCGAATGCATGAGGGCGACGACGAACGGCCAGCCATACGCATCCTGAGCGTCACCGAACCCTAACGGCCGCGCACCGCTTGGTACTCGGCCATCGCGAACCCTGGGTAGGCCGCCTGCCACTGCGCGGCCACGAGCCCGGCCAAGCGTTCGTGATGGGGACCGTCCGCGCGCAGGGCAAGGCCGTAGAAAAAGGCATCGGGATAGAAGACGTAGTGGTCCCAGAATTCGTCGCTGCCCAAGATGTCCCGCAGCATCTGCGTATGATCCTCGTGGGGCAGCCAGATGAGGTCGGGCTGGCGCCGAAAGAGCTCGGCCGCTGAGAAACCGTGCCGGGCGAAGTACGGGTCGTGCAGGCCGAGCAGGTCGATGATGGCGATGCGCGGGGCAAGCGCGCCCGGCAGGCCGTGTTCCGACATGGCGAAGCGCGCGCCCGGCGGCGCCGCGACGGCGATGGCGGCCATGGCGTGCGCCGCCTGCCAAGAATCCATTTCGGGCAACGGAGTGGCGGCCGCGACGTGAAACCCGCCTGGCGGGTCGAGCGGCTGGGCAGAGGCGCGGGCTCCGTAGACGCCCGCCCCCACCGAGAGCGCCATGCTCCCGACCAGAACGGCGACTACGGCCCAGCCCGCACGCATCAGCATCACCCGCGAGCGAAGGCTCTGACCTCGCAAGAGCCACGCGTCGAATGCCAGCGCGCCGGCGGCCACGAAGAAGGGCAGGAACGGATAGTAGAAGCGGCCGAGGTGTCCCATGATCTGGTTGAAGCGAAAGAGAACGAGCATGCTCGCCAGCGCGGGCAGAAGCAGCACGAGCGCGCGCCGCCAACCCGCGCGATCGGCGAAGAGAATCAAGGCGACGACGAAGAGCCACGCCGAGTAGCAAAAGACCTTGAGAAAGAGAAACGGATTCCAGGAAAACTCGCCCGCGAAGCCGCCGTAGTACCAGGGCTGCTTGGCGAAGAACGACAGCGGCAGCGGCGAACCGAGGATAAGCCACTCGCCGAGGGCAAGTAAGGCCAGGCTGCCGACCGTGACCCCTCCGAAGAGCGCGAGTAACTTCCCGCGCGGCCGCGGCGCGAGCATCGCCAGGGCCAGCCCCGGACAGAACACGGCGCACAGCAGGTTGTCCGGCCGGGCTAACACCGCGAGCACCGCGGCCAGCGCCGCCCACAGCACCGTCAGTACCTTCGGCGAGTCAACCAGCCGCAAGGTAGCGAAAACCAGAATGGTATTGGCCAGCGCCGAGAGCATGGTGTCCATGCCCGTGCCAGCGTGAAAGCCGAAGGCCTCGCGATAAGCAATCAGAGGCAGCAAGACGGCCGTCCAGAACATCCAGTTGCCGCGCAAGCGCGGGTGCCGCGCATTCAGGGCGACCATGGCGACCAGGGCGGCGACAAGGCCAATGGCCGCGCCGCCCGAGGCCGCGCCCAGCAGCCCCGACGGCGCCAGGCCCGCGAACAACCAGCGGAACGCCGTCAGCACGGCGAGATGAAGCAGGCTGGTCACGCCATAGACGGAACCCTCGCCCGGATTCCACGCCACGCCCTCGCCCGCCAGCAGATGGTTGGCGTAGCGCAGGTACATGTACGCGTCGTCGAAGTCCGTCGGCGCCGCCTTGGCCAGCCTGGCCAGGCGATCGGCCGCCAGCCCCGCGACCAGGAGCAGGCCAAGGTAGAAGGGCAGCAGATTGCGAATGGGCGACCGGGGCACGAGGGCATCTTACCCGCGTCCGAGCGCCCCCGTGTCGATGACCTCGGCGAGGCTGGGCTGGCCGTAGCTCACTGGTTGCCCGCGCGCAACCGCTCGCGCTCGCGCCGGGCCGCGGGCGCGGACACGTGGTGGGGCGAACGCGCGAGCAGGGCATCGAAGGCGGCCACGGCTTCGCCGCTGCGCCCCTGCGCGGCCAGGCCCAACCCACGGCCGAAGGTCGCTTCGTCGTTCTTCGGATCGCTAGCAAGCACGCTGTCGAAATCCGCCAGCGCTTCGGCCGGCCGGCCCAGACCGAGAAGCGCGAAGCCATGATTGGTTCGCGCGGCCGCGGAGGTGGCGCCGTCGAGCAGCCGCATGGCCTTGGTCGGATCGCCGAGTTGCAGGGCGAGCGTGCCCGCGACCACACGGGCCTCCGCCGCACAGGGCGCATCGTCCGCGACGCCCAGCGCGGCCTCGTAGGCGGCGAGAGCCGCCGGGTTCTCGCCCGCCAAGCGCTGGTAGTCGCCCAGCCCGCGCTGCCATTCACACGACGAAGCCGCCGCGCCCGCGGGCGGCGCCGCGATGGGCACGGGCACAAGGCCGTTGGCCTGTGAGAACGAGAAGGTCAGCGGGATCTCCCGCAGGCCCTTGGGGATAGGCCGGTGGCAAAAGACCAAGCCGTCGTTCTCACGATAGACCAGCGCCCACCGCGCGGGATCGAAAAGCGCCCCGCGCGGGTTGACGGACGGATAGGTGATGAGCGCCGAGGTGACGCCGAAGCCATCGAGAAATCTCTGCCACTCGGCGCGGGAGAGATCCGTTCGGCGGAGCAGGGCGTGGAACGCCTCGGGATAGCCGTTGATGCGTGGGTCCTGGAACACCTGGTACTTGGGCCAGCCCCGCCAGGTCAAGTACGAGCCCACCTCGAGATCGTTGTACATGCGCTCGCGCAGCCCATGCTGCTCGACGAAGTCGATGGCGGCGAAGGGCACGAGCTCATGTTCCAGCCCAAGGTCGACCACGCGCCCGCCGCCCACGACAGCGGACACCCTGGGAGCCAGGGCCAGGCCAACGAGCAGGGTGCCGGCAGCCACCTTCTGCCACCGCCAGCGCGGCAGCAATCGCGTGGCGGCCACCGCCAGCGCGGGACCGCCAAGCATGGCGAACTCGGCCACAAAGCGAATGCGAAACGCGCCGACGACACCCAGTACCGCGCAAGGAAGCACCACCCGCGCAGGCAGGAGGCGCGGCAGCCCAGGCACGAAGCGCGGCGGCAGCCACGCCAGCGCCAGCCCGGCCACCAGGAAGAAGAACGGCCCGTCGAGCGGCCACTGCGCCTGCCGATACTCTTGCAACGGCCGCAGGTAGGGCATGCGGAAGTGATTCGCGATGTAGGAAAGACAGCCAAGACCCGATGGCGTCGCGAACATGAGCGGGACCATCGCCAGCGCCACCAGCAGCGCGCGCCGCGAATCCACGGCCAGCCCATCCCGTCGCGCGGCCAAGGCGTACAGCAACAGCAGCGTGGGCGCGAGGAAGTAGCACGAGCTCCCGTTGGCCCACACCAACCCCGCCGGCGCCATCAGCCACAGCATGCGCGGCTTGCCGACCTCTGCCCGCTCGACCGCGAGAAGCAGCAGCGCCAATCCCAGGAAGGTCACCAGGTGCGGGCGCTCGACGAAACGCGGCTCCGCGGCCCACGCCGCCAGGGCCAGGAACAGCGCCGCCAGCGCGGGATCCGCCCCGCGCCGCACGGCCACGCGAAAGAGAGCCGCCCAGGCACCCAGGACGAACGCCGTCTTGAGCAGCACGGTCCCAGGAATCCCAGCCACGCGGTGGCACAGAGCCAGCACGATCTGAAAGAGCCAGGCCAGGTTGA
>JADGRD010000420.1 GCA_017881285.1 Pseudomonadota bacterium
CGCCACGGTCAGCGTCTCTCGGTATTCCGAGACTATACCTATCCCGTCATGGATCGGCCGAACCTGACGGTGCTGACGAATACCTTCAGATCTCCTGATCTCAGTGATATTGGGGCGAGACCAACTTGTAGACCAAGCGTAGCTCGGTTCCCGGAAACAGAGTTTCGGTCGCGTTGAGCTCGTCGCAGAGATGGTTGATCGCCTGGTCCGTCGCGCGATTGGCGAGCGGATGCAACCGGATCGTAAGTGTTTTGGAGTCCGGATCCGGCAGCATATCGACCTCCGTGCTGTAGATGGCACGCAGCAGACTGCGTGCATCGTCATGACGCTGCATCTTCTGACGAATGATCTGCGCCATTGCCGTTTCGGCCCGGTAGGCGATCATCTTAACGGTGTCGACCAGATGCTTGCTTTGCGTGCTTAGACGATCGAACTGCGCCGCCTCGGGCAACTCGTTGTAAGTGATGTGCCGGTTAGTGGCCTTGCGCTGCACCTTGTGTCCCGCAACATCGGTTTGCAGTTGCGTGATACTGTCCTGCAGCTCGGACTTGCGCTGCGTAAAGGCCTCGATCTTACGGGGTTCAATCTCGCCTTCCAGGTTGAGCGCGGCGAACTCAGCCATCTTCCGATTGAGCTGGCCGACCTTTTTCCGCACCTGCCCGTCCAGCTCGCGATATACCGGGTTGACCACGACGATGGTCTCAGGAACACGCTCGGTGCCATAGTCGACCAGGCCGTCCAAATGGTAGCTTTGGCGCATGTAGCGGAAGAAGTTTTCCTGCGACCATCGGGCAAACATGGCTGGCGCCAACACCGCGCCAGAACCGCGGTAGTCGGTGGATAGAAACGCTGTTTGATGACCGCTCTCGGTCAGCTTACGGAACTGACGCAGCCACAGCCCATTGCTCAGCCGGGTGCCCCGCTCAGCGAGCTGGATCGTGGTTCGCTGGCCGGACGCCAAACGCACTTCGGTTGGGACAAACTCCTCGTGCGACCAATCCTCGCCAGGATGTTTGTGATAGGTCAGGCATGCGATGCGCCGCTGCTTCATCTTAGTTAGAAACGCGGGGGTGCGCCAGGAGAAGCTGATCTGATCCAGCCGGTGAAAGTCCGGCCCGGGTAAGGGGTAGCACCCGCCCGGTAGCGAGTGTTGCGTGAGCCCGTCGGCGACGGCGGCCACGAAGCGTACACAGTGATTGTGTGGGGTGGGATATTGAGCCGCGAAAGTTTCAAAGTCACGGAGGCCGAGGCCGTCCCCTCTGTCGAAGGCAATATGTGCGGCGCCGCTATGCGAGGCGCCGACGCTCCGTCGTGGTCTAAGACCCCATCACGCACAAAAGGAACAGGTCGGAACCTGGGAGATCTCGCGTCTGACCGGGCGGCCTCGCGGCGGCCCGGCCCGCGTCGGGAAGGCGAGGAGCCATAGCCGATGATGCACGGGCGCGAGAAGTCAGACCCTGAAATAGTAGCGATGAAGCCGGCGAACAATGCGGCCCCGACCGCGGCGGAGTCGGTGGAGCGAAGGGCAGGGACCAAGGGAAATGCGGGCCAGCAAAGCACGCTCCGGGCGCAGGACCGGGCAGGCGTGACCCAGGCGCTGGACCGCATACGGCAAGCCGCGAGGCACAACAAGAAGGAACGGTTCACCACGCTTCTCCATCACGTCAACCCCGAAACGCTGCGTCTGGCGTTTGACGCCCTCAAAAAGGACGCGGCCCCCGGAGTGGACGGGGTGACCTGGTCAGACTACGAGGTAGACCTGGAGCACAGGCTCGAGGAACTACACGACCGGGTCCACAGGGGAACATATCGGCCTCAACCGTCACGCCGGGTGTATATACCGAAGGCGGACGGTCGGCAGCGCCCACTCGCGGTCGCCGCAGTCGAGGACAAGATTGTCCAAGGCGCGGTCGCGATGGTGCTGAGCGCGATCTACGAGGTAGATTTCCTCGGGTTCTCGTATGGGTTCCGGCCGGGACGTGGCCAGCACGATGCGCTGGACGCGCTGGTGGTCGGGATCGACAGCCGCAAGGTGAACTGGATACTAGACGCCGACATTCGTTCGTTCTTCGACATGGTTGACCAGGAATGGATGATCCGTTTCGTTGAACATCGGATCGGTGATCCGCGCATCATCCGCCTGATCCGGAAATGGATGAAGGCGGGCGTGCTCGAAGACGGGGAGTTCAAGGCCAGTGAAAGGGGAACGGGCCAAGGATCGGTGATTTCACCGCTGCTTGCCAACATCTACCTGCACTACGCCTTCGACCTCTGGGCCAATCGCTGGCGACAGCGGGAGGCGACAGGCGATATGATCATCCTCCGCTATGCGGATGATACCGTCGTCGGCTTCGAGCACGAGGCCGACGCCCGTCGGTTCCTCGACATGATGCGCACGCGCCTGGAGGAGTTTGCGCTATCGCTCCATCCGGAGAAAACTCGCCTGATCGAATTCGGCCGCCACGCGGCAGCCGACCGGGAGCAGCGCGGGCTGGGCAAACCGGAGACCTTCAACTTCCTCGGTTTCACCTTCATCTGTAGTAAGTCCCGCAAGGGCCGCTTCCTGATTAAAAGGAAAACACGGCGAGACCGTATGATGGCGAAGCTCCTGGAACTGAAGGAGGAAATGCGACGACGCATGCACTGGCCAATCTCCGAACAAGGAAAATGGCTGAGGCAAGTCGTGATAGGCTTCTTTAACTATCACGCTGTGCCGACCAACGGCCGGGCACTCGCAGCCTTCCGGCACCACGTCATGACCCTCTGGCGGCGCACGCTCCAACGGCGAAGCCAAAAGGACCAAACGACGTGGGACCGGATCGCTCACCTGGCAGAGGAGTGGCTCCCCAAGCCCCGTATCCTACACCCTTGGCCAAACGTCCGCTTCGCCGTCAAACACCCGAGGTAGGAGCCGTATGCAGGCAAGCTGCACGTACGGATCTGTGCGGGGGGCGCCCAGCAATGGGCGCTCCTACCGCGATCTGTAGCCCTCGCGGTCAAACACCACGGTAAAGCGATGCAGGTAAGGATCCGCGGCAAGCTTTTCGGCGCTGGGTTGGTTCGGCACATCCTGCTCGAGCACAGGAATGATGTCGCGCTCGAGCACCTGCAGCATTCCCGGATCGACCGCCTGGCTAACCACAAAGAACGGCTTGCCGTCCATAGCGTTGACCCAGTAGTCGGCGGTGGCACTCAAGCACAGGCGCTGGCGGGAGATGTAGTGCTTGGGTAATTGCTTGGCCCTGCCGTGATAGACCCGAACATGGCCATCAGCGTAGAGCACCGCCGCCTCATCCGGAGCCTCCATCATCCACTCTCGGCAAAGCTCGGCACTCCAGGGGAAGGCCTTGTCTTGGTCAGCCAGTTGTTTGAGCTTGACGCGCAAGGTGCGCACTTCGGGTGCACGGTCGACGCCCAGCAGTTTGCCCCACTCGCCCGGCGCGTAATAGCGCAACGCTTCGATCGATTTGAGCCGAGCCAGCGCCATGAAGGCCAGCAGCAGAAAGATCGTCTTCAGCCCGTAGAAGCCCTTTGGCAGGCGAAAGTATTCGCCGGCATGGCGCAGCAGGCCGCAGACCAACAGTGCTGGCAGAGCCAACAAGACGCCGCCTTTGGCGATATCAAGCGCGGGGGCAAAGGCAGGCATGACTTCATTCAGCAGTCCCAGGCTCGCCGCCAGCCGGTCCAGCGTCGCAGTCGCTCCGCGGCCCATCGGCGCGGCACAATCCACCTCGGCACGCTGGCTTTTACTGCTCGGCGCTACCGTCGTGCTGTCATCCGCTTTGCTGTCCTCACAGTTGATGTCCGCCGCTAGTGCGGCGTTTTTTCTAACCGGGGTGCGGATCCGCCCCGCGCGTATCGCCTTCTGCAGTGTGTTCCGCTTCACCTGAAGATCCGCGGCAACTTCCGCGGCGCTGACGCCTTCTGCGAGACGCTCTTCGGCCTTCGCCACCACTGCGTCAACCAATACCGCCGGACCGCGCGTCACACGCGGTGCATAGAAACCCTTCGGCCCCTCGTCGCGATATTTCTTCACCGAGCGCTTCAGACTGATCGACGTCACCCCAAATGCCCGGATGATGTCGCTTTGCTTGGCGCAACCCTGCACGCAAAACTGGCTGGTGATCATCCGAAACGTGGCGGTATCGTTCTCGGCGTGACTAAACACCGGCATCTGCCCACTGAAATACGTGATCTGGCCATCCTGTTTGGCAAACGCCAGAATGTCCGTGATCGGCGTCACGCCGGCAGGGAACATCGGCAAATGAAGTTGCGGCACAGCGGGATCTCCTGGTGCGAGCGACCAACCACGCTGCCGGGCCCCCGCCGAGCCCGCTTGGCAAAATCCTGCCGATTCTGGCTACGTACCAATCACTCGCGACCGCGCCGCTGTCGTAGTCTTTGAAATGACTACGATTTTGCAGCCTCACCGTGCCTCACCCCAGTCTCGGCCGGCGCCCTGAGATCAGGAGGTCTGAACTTCGGCGGTGCCAAAAGCACCGCCGTTTTTTTTCGTCCCATACCCGCACCAGGTTCAGTGGC
>JADGRD010000029.1 GCA_017881285.1 Pseudomonadota bacterium
CTCGCGCGCCATCCCGGCGAGGCTGGCGTGCTTGCCAGAGTCGTCGACCGGAAGGCACAGGTCGCAGCTCCGGCCGTCGATGAACAAGGTTCCGACTTGAAAGATGGCCCGGCGCGTGCGGTAGAACTCCGAGAAGGTGACGAAGTTGTGCAGCAGGCGCACCAGATCCCGGTGCACCCGAATCATCTTCTCCACCTGTTCGAGCCGTTGCACCTGGTCGCCACCGGCCACATCCTGGTCGATCAGGTTGGTGAGGTCCTGGCGCGAGCTCCCGGCGAGCAGGTCGCGCAGGCGGGCCACGGGCAGCTTCGCCACCTCGGTCGCGGGCTTGCCGGCCTGCCACGCATAGAAGGGCGCCATGCGATCCTTGATCGCGATCCAGTCGGCCTCGAACAGCGTCCCCTTGGTCGCGCCCAGCACCGAACGCACCACCGCCTCCGAGAGGGCCGCGATGCGTGCCGCCCACGCGGGATTCACGCCGTCGCCGAGAGGCAACGACCGGTACGCGGCAATGGGCGCGAGGGGCAGTTGCGCGATCTCGTCGGCATCCGCGGTCAGGGTCTTCGGGCCCAGCGCCACCAGGGCGGCTTCGCTGGCATTGAGCGCGACAGCCGCACGCCCATCGAACGAGACCAAACGACAGCGGGTGAAGTAGTCGTCGACCTTGGCCCGCACGGCGGCAAGTGCCTCGGCCGCCGAGGCCGTCTCTTGGCCGGCCACGGAAGTGGCGCCGCTCTTCTCGCCCTGGTCCAGCCACGCAAGGTAGGCCCCGGCTTCCTCGAAGAACTTGTCGACCGTTGCCAGATCGATACCCGGCTTGCCGCTACGGTCGGTCTTGGACCCTAGCGCGGCCATGATGTCGCGCACCGCCTGCGCGGTGGCCTCGTCGCCCGCCGATTCGGCGGGCAGGATCCCGTCGCCATTGAAGCGAGTGGCGGCGACGATCTTCCCCGTGTCGGCGATGTCGTCGAGAGAAATGGCGTCAGCCTCGGGACGACCCAGGCTTTGCAGAATGTGCCGCGCCTCGGCCAGCAGCTCCTTGCCCAGGGCCGTTTCGTCATTGATGGCGGCAAGCGCCACCTTGCCCTCGCGGCGGAACACGTCCTTCAGGTTGCGCAAGGCATCGCGAGCCCAGCGGACCACGGCCATGATCTCGCCCGGTCGGATATGCCCGTCGTGATCGGTGTCGATCAGATCGAGCGTCCGGCTGTCGAATTCGAGACCGCGCGTGGGACAGGAGAGTGCCACCCACAACTTCTGATCCAGCTCGTCGAGGTGGGCGAGGTCGTCGCCATCGGCCAGCACGACCTGATCGACGGCGCCGGCCCGAAAGAATCTCCAGCAGTACTTTTCCATGGCGAATAGGACCAGAAGCTGGGTTGTCTAGAA
Source organism: Pseudomonadota bacterium (assembly GCA_017881285.1). Lineage (GTDB taxonomy): Bacteria > Myxococcota_A > Polyangia > Fen-1088 > Fen-1088 > Fen-1118. The sequence continues at coordinate 1,390 of JADGRD010000029.1, forward strand.
GAAGGTGTAGATGAACGTCGCCTCGGTGAGCGTGTCCCAGTGTTGGGCGTAGGCCAGCGACCAGTATTCGGCGGGCCAGTGCGTGCCAGCCGGCGAACCCGCGGGCACAGGCCGCGGCGCGGGATTCTGGTCGTACTTGAAGCCGAAAGTGAAGCCGAAGCTCAATTGCTTCCACAGGTTCGTGGAGAGACCAACCTTGCCGTTCACGCGGGTATCCTTGAACGCATTGACGCCGGTCGTGCCGTCGCTGGCGTTGATGGCCTTCCCTTCCTTGTTGAGGTTGAACAGGGCTTCCACGCTGGCCGTGACACCGGTTTCCTTGCTCAGCGACAAGGTCTCGCCGAGCAGGACGCGCGCCGAATGGATGACCACCGGATCGACGTCCTGTCCCGGCTGCTGGGTGTAGCGCTCGTACGAGAAATCGTAACCGAGCTCGGCCACCACGATGTTCCACTTGTCCTCCACCAACTGCCGGCTGTAGCCGAGTTGGCCGCCACCGAAGAACGTCTTGCCCGCGATCTTATCCGCGGCGGCCTGTCCGCTGGCATAGGCGACGTTGTTCTTGGTGATGAAGCGATCGTAGCGGCCCTTGGCGGCCCAGTTGTTGGTGCTCGTGACCTCGTCGCGGTGGACCTCGTAGATTTCCTTCGTCGTCGAATCGACGGTCGCCACCGAGTTGTTGGACGTGCCGTAGGCCATGCCGCCTTCGAGGGCCACCTTGTTGTTGCCTTCCTTGCGGAAGCCGTTGACGCCGAAGGTGAAGTTCTTGGACTGCGAGTTGCCGCCCGTGATGAGCAGGCCGCCCTTGCTCTGCACCTTCCATTCGACAGGGCTTACGGGTGGAGGAGGAGGCGGCGGCGGGCATGGCGGCGGGCATTCGCACTTGGGGGCGGGGGCCGGCGTGGGGGCCTCGGCCGGGGCGGCCGGCTTCGCCGCCGCTTCCGCCGGGGCTACCACTTCCGCGGCCGCCGGGATCTCGGTTTGCGCGAACGCGCGCGCGGCCGAAAGGACCAGCGTGGTGGTCAGAATCGCCGGTGCAACGAGCGCAAATCGGATCTTCAGGGTTGTCATACCGTTCCTCCGGGGTGTCAAAGTCGGGCCATTCTGCGGCAAGGTCCGAATCATTTCCACCGCTGAATCGGCCGCGGCGTTGGCCGCAGGCCGTAGGCCGGAAACCGTAGGTTGGAGCCTCCAGCCTCTAGCCTCCGATCTTGTCGATTTCTCGCTTTTTTTGCCTCCGGCCCGGCGCTTGCTCCGAATTTCTGCCAGACTAGCGGTGCTTGCGACTCCGCAGCCCCACGACAAGGTTCCTCAATCGTGCGCGTCTCATCTTCACCCTGACGGCGCTGGTCCCGATGGTATTGATGACCGCCATCGGGATCATCCTGCTCGCCATCGGCGGTTCGGAATCCATGGCCATCGTCGGCGGCATCCTGGTGCTGTCCTTCTGCGCGGTGGCCATCGCCGGCTACACGGTTGGCACCATCTTCGTCACGCGCGGCGCAAGCCTGGCCGCGGTCCAGAACGAGTTTCTCTCCTTGGTTTCGCACGAGGTGCGCACGCCGCTCACCTCGATCCGACTGTTTATCGATACGCTCCGTGAGGAACGGGTGCAGGATCCGGAGGAGAAGCGGCGCTGTCTCGCCATCATCCAGCAGGAGCTCGGACGCCTCGAAGTGCTGGTGGACAGGCTCATCGATCTGTCCAAGATCGAACACCGTCACTCGGCGTTCGACCACAAGATCGTCGCGGTGGACGACATCGTGGCCGACGCGCTCGCCGCGTTCGCGGCAATGAAGGTGGGCAACGAGGTCGACCTGCGCGTGAAGGTGGAACCGAACCTGGCGGTGCTCGGCGACCGCGCCGCCTTGGCGCAGGCGGTGGGGAACCTGCTCGGCAACGCCTGGAAATACACCCCGGCGCAGGGCAAGCAGATCGACCTCGTCGCCAGCGCAGACGCGAAGCACATCAGCATCGTGGTCGGAGACAATGGCGCGGGGATACCACGGCTCGAGCAGGACACCATCTTCGAGAAGTTCCGGCGGGGCTCGGCGGCGGCCCAGCGCGGCGAGCTGGGGACGGGCCTCGGACTGGCCATCGTGCGCGCCGTGGTCGAAGCCCATCAGGGCAAGGTCGAGGTCAAGTCGGACGGCAGCCACGGGGCGCGTTTCCGCATTCTTCTGCCTCGACGAAAGGAGGCCGCATGAGCGATGCAGCGCCCACCCCCCTGGTGGCCATCGTCGAGGACGACGCGGCCATCGCGGAAGGGCTCGCGCTCAATCTCAAGCTGCAAGGCTACCGGACCCAGGTGTTCGGCGACGGCGAGACCGCGCACCGGCGCATCGCCAGCGATGCGCCCGATCTGGTCCTGCTCGACATCTCGCTGCCCAGGCACAGCGGGCTGTGGGTCCTCGAGCGCCTGCGCGAAGCGGGCAACCAAGTTCCGGTGGTCGTTCTGTCGGCCCGGCGGGACGAGTTCGACAAGGTGGCGGCGTTGCAGCTCGGGGCTGACGACTACGTCACCAAGCCCTTCGCGCTGGCCGAGCTGCTGGCTCGGGTCGCGGCCGTGCTCAGGCGCGCGCACATCAGCGGCAGGGCGGCTGAGCCGGCGGGGAATGCCAGGACCGGAGACGCCCGGGAGGCCCCGCCCGCGGAACCGAACCCCACGCGCCGTTTTGGCGAGGTCGTCGTGGATCTGAACGCCCGTACGGTCACGCGCGCGGGCCAGCCGGTCCGCCTCACCCACCTCGAGTTCGAGCTGCTCAGTTTCTTTTGCCGCAGCGCGAACCGGGTCTACTCGCGCGAGCAGATCCTGCGCGAGGTGTGGGGAATGCGGCAGGCGGGACAGGCGCGGACGGTGGACAACTTCCTGGCCCAGTTGCGCGCCAAGCTGGAGGACGACCCGGAGCGGCCCCGCCACCTTCTCACGGTTCGCGGCAGCGGCTATCGCTTCGTTGTCGACTGACGAGAGAGACGTGGCCGGTCTAAACGGCGGCCGCCTCGATGTCCATCACGGGGTCGGCGGCCGGGTGGCGTGGAACGCGACGGCTATGCGCCCAGGCGGCCTTCGCGGCGGCGTCCTCGCGGCCCACTTCCGCGATGGCACCGTCGAGCCGGGGCAAAACTTCCTCGGCCGTGTAGCGGATCAGGTGCTCGCCCGCGACGGCCAAGGATATGGCGCGCGCGAATCGCCGGGGCGCATGGCGTAGGACCTGTCCCAGAAAACGCCAGTACACCTTCCGGTACTTACCTCGCACCCCCTGTTGCCAAACGGAACGCAGCACGCATGCCAGGGCATGGCGCAAGGGCAAGCTGATGTGTGAGTCGGTCTTGGGCCGCAGCCGCAAGGCACGCAGGCAACGAGCGAAGTACTCTTCCGGCCGGTAGATCTGCTCGAGGGCGGCGCGGTAGGTTTGCAGGAGGGTGGACTCGGGCAGGCTGGTCTTGAAATTGGCCCGCCCGAAGGTTTCGCCGCTGGCCCGGTCGAGAAGGCGCCCCTCCCGAGTCAGCCGGCGCTCGAGTTGCGTGCCGGGCAAGGCCGTCAGGATGCCCATCATGGCTTGCGGGATCGGCGAGCGCAGCACCCACTCGCGCTGCCGCTCCAGGGCCGCGGCGTCGTCGGCGTCGAATCCCATGATGAATCCCGCGGCCACGTCGAGCCCGGATCGGATCAGCTTGTGGATGGCCTGGTTGAGATCCACGGCCAGATTCTGCGTCTTGTGGGTTTCGCGCAGGGCCGCCGGCGACGGCGTCTCGATACCGACGAAGACGAAATCGAAGCCGGCCGCGATCATGCCGGCGATGAGGTCGTCGCGGCTGGCCAGATCGATGCTGGCCTCGGTGAAGATCTGAAAGGGGAAATCGTGGGCGCGCATCCAGGCGCCCAGAGGCCCGAGCAGCCCCAGGGTTTCCTTGCGGTTGCCGACGAAGTTGTCGTCGACGACGAAGAGCGAGCCGCGAAATCCCGTGGCCAGGACGGCGTCGAGCTCGCGGCAGAACTGGCCGGGCTCCTTGGTGCGCGGGCGCCGCCCGAACAACTCGACGATGTCGCAGAACTCGCAGTGGAAGGGGCAGCCTCTGCCCCACTGCACGCCAATCGAATTGTACGCGCTGACATCGAGCAGATCATAGCGCGGCGGGGGCAAACGCCGGATGTCGGGCCGCTCGCTGGCCACGAAGCGTGCCGGCAGCGCCGAACGATCCGCGCGTAGGGCCGCGCACAGCGGCGTGATCAGATCCTCTGCCTCGCCCACCACGATGCAGTCCACGAAAGGCGCGAGGGCGTCGGGCGTGGCCGTGGCGTGCGGACCACCGGCGACGATGCACTTGCCCATCGCCCGGCCGCGCTTAGCGACCTCCAACATCGACGGCCGCTGCACCAGCATGCCGGTCAGAAAGAGGACATCGGCCCACTCCAGATCGGCGTCATCGAGCGGGCGCACGTTCATGTCGCAAAGTCGCACGTCCCAGTCGGGCGGCAACAGCGCGGCGACCGTGAGCAGGCCGAGCGGAGGCAGGATCGCGCGCTTGCCGATGAGGCGCAGGGCGCGCTCGTGGCCCCAGTAGGTCTCCGGGAAAGCTGGAGAGACGCAGAGGATCTTCATTACGCCAGTGGACCACGCCCCTTGTCAGGGTTGTGTCACGGGCAGGTAATATCTCTGCGTCAAGCGATCTAGAGGCTGGAGACTAGAGGCTGGAGACTAGAGCCTCCAGCCTCCAGTCTACTTCGGCGTCTCGGCCGCGGGAGTCTCAGGAGGCACCGCCGCCGGCGCCTCCTCGACGGGTTGCGGTCCGGGCACGATACCGGCGAGGTCGGGATCCTCGTCGTCGCCGAGCGAGGTGCGCGTCTGGCGCTCCAGTTGCCGCTGTTGGCGGCGCTCGGCTTTCGCCGCCTGCCACTTCTGCCGATCGATTTCCTTCTTGCGCTTCTCGGCAGCGTTTTTCGTGCCCGGTCTCACTACATCCTACCAGCGCTGCTTGCGACCGCCGCCGAACCCACCGCGGTCACCGCCGCGATCACCGCCGCGTCCGCCGCCGCCGAAGCCGCCGCGGCCACCACCACCACCACCGCCGCCGCCCGAGCGCTCGCGCGCCTCGCTGACCGCAATGGCGCGGCCCTGCAGATCCTTGCCGTTCAGGGTCTCGATTGCGGCCGCCGCGCCGGCGTCGGTGGACATTTCCACGAACGCGAAGCCGCGCGGACGGCCGGTGTCACGGTCGAGCACGACCTTGACCTCGGTCACCTCGTTGCCAGTGGCCGCGAACGCGTCGCGCAGATCCGCCTCGGTCGTCGAGTACGACAAATTGCCAACATAGAGTCTCTTTCCCATCGTGATTCCTTCTTTCTGCCAGGTTGTTTCTTCCGTCGGCTACCCAGCAGTGGTCCAACATCGGCCTCAGACGGGAGACGAGCGTTTGTGACCAGACTCGACGGGGACGGGCCCCGAAGGCTGATCCGCCGTGCATCGCTTCGTCGTTCCTTCTCGTCGTAGGCGGAACTGCGACGCGTCGTCACTCCTTGCGGTACCTGCGAACCGTCCCCCCGAGGCTTGGCGGCCCTGGCAAGCTTGGTCCGATGGGAAAGAATGAGCCGCAGCGGGACGAAAGTCCAGTGCGAATCTTCACCGCCACGCGCCGGATATCTCCCTGCCAAGGCCCCCCACGCTGGCCTTCCTTGCCCGGCACTTGAACCTGGCGCGCCGGCCACCCTGCCGGCGCCGCACAGCGGCGGAGGTCACAACTGGGCGAGGATTTCCTTCTTCTTGGCCTCGTATTCCGCGGGCGTGATCAACTGCTGGTCGAGGAGCAGCTTGAGCTTCTTCAGCTTGGCGGCCGCGTCGTCCGGCACGGATTGCGCCGCCGACTGGCCGGCGACCGCTGGCACGACCGCGCCAGCCATGCCCATGCCCACGGCCATGGCCATGCCCACCCCGCCGGTCCCGGTATTCTTGGCGGCCTCGCGCAGCGCCGCGAGTTGCTGAAGCTGGGCGTAGCTGACGCCCGCGGCACTGGCCGCCTGCGCCTCGGCGCTGATGTCGGCGATGCGGTTGATTCGGCGCATCGTATCCTCGTCGAAGCTGGTGCCCTGGATGCGGAAGTCCTCGAGCAGGAACCCGAGTTGCGTGAACTCCTGCTTGAGCTTCTCGGTGAGCGCGGCCGCGATCTCCTCGCGATTCGGATCGATCTGGGTGTACGTGTAGCCCGACTCGGCGAAGAAGTCGGTCAGGGGTTGCAGCAGGCGCGCGTTGATGGGGTCGCGGATGTTCCCGACCAGGAAGATCTGGGCACCGCCCACGACCTGCTGGAAGAAACCGCGCCCGTCGATGATGCGCATGGAGTAGTTGCCGAAGGCGCGCAGTCCAACCGGGAACTTGTACTTCGGATCCTCGTACTTGATGAGGGATTCGGTGCCCCACCTGATGTTGAGCAGCCTGGCGGTGCGAAAGAAGTAGATGCCGACCTTGTGCTCGCTCTTGAAGTTCTGCATGAACTTACGCAGGGTCGTAAGGAAGGGAATGTTGGCGGTCTTGAGCTCGTAGAGGCCCGCCTCGACGTAGACCGCCTCGACCTTGCCTTCGTAGACGAAGACGCAGCCCTGGCCCGGTCCCACGATGAGCTTGGAGGCGTTCTTGATCTCGTCGCCGTTTTCGGTCCAGCACTGGAACAGCACCTCGGGATCGGGATTCTCCCACTGGATGACGGAACGCAACTGACGGGACATCAAGCTCATGAAAGACCTCCTGGGCGCGGTTTCGGGCGCGGGCTGTACCCTCTTGATTCTACTCCAGACGGTAGCGGGTGGCGCCGGTCTTGGCGTCGACGCCGAGGAGGCCGGTTTCGCGATCCAGGCGGTCGATGATGAGCGAGGCGACGGCGAAGGGAAGTGAATGTGCCGGCGAATGGTATGTTCGCCCCATGAGCCTGTCACCCGCGGGCGCGACGCCGCCACGACCGCGCGCGCCCCGACGCCTCTGGGTTCGCGCCGCCGGGTTCGTTCTCGCCCTCGCGCCACCCGCGCCCGCCGCGGCGAGGACGGGCATCGACGCCGCGCCGGCGGCCGCCCCGACCGCGGCGGCGAGGGCGCCGGCCGCGTGGACCCAGGAGATCGACAAGCTCGTCGCCGAGGCCCTCGCCCAGGGAAAGCTCCCGGGGTGCGTGGTCGCCGTGGGCCGGGCGGACGGGGTGGTGTTCAGCAAGGCGTTCGGCTTCCGCGCCCTCTTGCCCGGCAAGGAGCCGATGACTGAGGACACCATCTTCGACCTCGCCTCGCTCACCAAGCCGGTCGCCACCGCGACCGCGCTCATGGTGCTCGCCGATCGGGACAAGGTCGACCTCGACGAGCCGGCCGCGCGCTACGTCCCGGAGCTCGCCGCGCACGGCAAGGCCGCCATCACGTTGCGACAGCTTCTCACCCATGTCTCGGGCCTGCCCGCCGAAACCCCGGTCGGCGACTACGAACACGGCCGCCGAGAGGCCATCAAGCGCGTCCTGGCCAGCAAACCCAAGGCCGCGCCCGGCGAGCGCTTCCTCTATTCCGACGCCGGCTTCCTGGTTCTCGAAGAGGTTGTCCGCCGCGTGACCGGTGCCGGCCTCGACAAGCTCGCGAGCACGGCCATCTTCGGCCCGCTCGGCATGGACGACACGGGCTTCTTGCCCGCCGCGGACCGGCGGCCACGCATCGCGCCGACGGAACAACGCAACGGCGAGTGGATGCGCGGCCAGGTCCACGACCCGCGGGCCTTCCGCCTGGGCGGCGTGGCCGGTCACGCCGGGCTCTTCGCCACGGCCGCAGATCTGGCCCGCTTCGCGCGCATGGTGCTCGGCCGGGGCGCGCTCGAGGACGAGCGCGTCCTCTCCGCCCGCGCCACGGCGAGCATGCTGGCGCCGCACGACGTGCCCGGTGGCATCCGCGCCCTGGGCTGGGACGTGCAGACCGGCTATTCGACCCATCGGGGCACCTCGCTTTCCCGCCGGGCGGTGGGGCACGGCGGCTACACCGGCACCTCGCTGTGGATCGATCCGGAGAAGAACCTGTTTGTGATCTTTCTCAGCAACCGCGTTCACCCCGACGGCAAGGGCTCGGTGAACGGCCTCGCGGCGGCCATCGCAACTCTCGCCGGCAAGGCGCTCGGCCCGCCCCCGGAGGCCGAGCCCACACCCGCCGGCACGGGCCTGGCGCTGGGCATCGACCAGCTCGCCGCCCGGGATTTCGCCCCCCTGCGTGGGTTGCGTTTCGCCTTGCTGACCAACGACAGCGCGCGCAACCGCGAGGGCGCCCGCACCACCGACGTGCTTGCCGCCCGGCGCGACCTTGGACTGGTCGCGCTCTTGAGTCCCGAGCACGGCCTGTCCGCGTCGCGGGACGAGCGTATCGACGACGGCACGGACGCCAAGACACGCCTGCCGGTGCATAGCCTGTATGGCGGCGCGCACGGCCCGCGGAGCGCCAGGCCGGCGGGGCCCCGGCCCGTGACCCTACCGGACGGCATCGACGCGGTCGTCGTCGATCTGCCCGACGTGGGGACGCGGTTTTACACCTACGCCTCGACCCTGCACGCCACCTTGCGGGCGGCGGCGAGCCGCGGCCTGCGGGTCATCATTCTCGACCGGCCCAATCCCATCGGCGGATGGGAGGTGGCCGGCCCGGTGCTTAGTAGGGCCGAGCTCTCCCCGGTGAATCACCATCCCCTCCCGGTCCGGCACGGCATGACCATGGGCGAACTGGCCGAGATGCTGAACAGCGACGAGCACCTCGGCCTCGATCTCGAAATCGTCCGCATGGTCCGCTACAACCGCCGGTCGTACTTCGACGAAACGGGCCTGCCCTGGTGGCCGCCGTCGCCCAACCTGCGCACCGTGGCAGCCACTGTGCTCTATCCCGCGGTCGGGCTTCTGGAAGCCACCAATGTCTCCGTCGGCCGCGGTACCGACAGCCCCTTCGAAGTGCTCGGCGCGCCGTGGATCGACGGCGCCGCCCTCGCCGCGGAGCTGACCGGCGCCGGCCTCGACGGGGTTGCCTTCGCGGGGACGGATTTCACCCCCTCGGCCAACCCGTACCGGGCCACCCCTTGCCACGGCGTAGGTCTGCGCGTCACCGACCGAATTTCCTTCGAGCCCGTGCGCACGGGCGTCGCGATCGCCCTCGCGCTGCGCAAGCTGTATCGCGGCCCATGGAACGCCACCCGGCTGCACCGGATGTTGGGGGACCCCGTGGCCACCGCCGCGGTCCTGCACAGCCGCCCCCTCCCGGAGGTCGAGGCGCTGTGGCAACGTGACCTCGAAGCCTTCCGGGCCAAGCGGCGGAAGTACCTCCTCTACCCACCCTAGTCGCGTGGGGAGCCTACGCTTCGCTGGCTTAGCCAGCGCTGCGCGTAGCGCACCATCGCGGGAGGGCATAGCGAGGCCGAGCGCAGCGAGGGGGTGGCAGGGTGGGTGGTGGGTGCCGAGTGCAGAGCTAACCCTATCAGGGTTCCCATATCAGATCGGTGCGGTTGGTCACAACAATTCCATGCTGGACCCCTAGTGCACGATTGGTATGCTAGCAACCAGGTTCGGGGCTGGGGTGCGCCGGGCGCTCCGCCCGAGTTTTCTTCTCCCGCAGTGCGAGGAATCTCCCCATGACTAAGAGCAGCCATTGTAGTGGTGTCGGCCAGAGCTCACTTCAGCAGAATCTCGTGCTGGCTTGTCTGGCAGCCGCGGCCATCGTCATAGGCGTTGCTTGCAACGGTGGCACGATTACCGGCGACAACGGCGGCGCGGGTGGTAACCACGGGGGCAATCAGGGCGGCTCCCACGGCGGCGCGGGCGGCGGCGTCACCGTCACCCAGCCTGTGGTGCCGGACGCTGGCCCCGATCTTCCCGGTGGCGGCAACTGCGGCGACGGCATCAGGGAACGCAACGAAACCTGCGACGACGGCAACACCATCAGCGGCGACGGGTGCAGCCGGGCGTGCCAGATCGAGGCCAACTATGATTGCCCGGTCGATGGCCAGCCCTGCATCAACCTCGCGGTGTGCGGAAACGGAATTCTGACGTCGGACGAAACCTGCGACGACCACAATACGGACAGCGGCGATGGCTGCTCGGGCGACTGTCAGAGCGTGGAAGATGGCTGGGTGTGTCCGGTGCCGGGCAAGAAGTGCATCCCCGAGTGTGGCGACAGCAAGAAGATCGGCGACGAGGCTTGCGACGACGGTAACACCAATGACGGCGACGGTTGTTCCAGCACCTGTCAGGTCGAGCCGGGTTATGATTGCCCGACAACGGGGAAGGCGTGCATCAAGTCCGAGTGCGGCAATGGCAAGCTGGAGGTCGGCGAGAAGTGTGACTGCGGCACCGACCCCAGCAAACTGCCGAGCGGCTGCAAGGCCGTGAACGGTCTCTTCTACGGCGACGGCACGGGCTGCTCCAAGACCTGCACCGCGGAACCGAAGTGCCTCGATCCGAGCGGCAAGACCCAAGCCTGCACCGTGAGCTGCGGCGACGGCAACATCGATACGGGCGAGGATTGTGACGACGGCAATGCCAACAACGGTGACGGTTGTTCGAGCTCGTGCAAGGTCGAAGACGGGTTCAGCTGCTCGACCACGACCCAGCAGGACTCCTCGACCTGCCAGTCGGGCTCGGGGCAGTGCCTCGAATTGCCGATCATCTACCGTGACTTCCAACCCGAGAATGCGACCTCGGGCGGCCACCCCGACTTCCCGTTCTACGGCACGAAGTTTGGCGGATCGAAGCCGACCACCATCTGCGTCCCGAACTCGGGTGGTCCGGTGAAAGGCAACGACTCGACCTCGCGCTGCTGGGGCATCATGGCCGACAACCTGGCCAAGGGTAAGCCACAGGCCGGCCCGACCAAGACCTGCACCTGCCAATTCAGTGATTGGAACATGGCCAACTCGAGCCGCATCCCGGGCAACTACACCTTGGCCGGCAACGACAGCCCGCTGTCTGACGCCTCTGGCGGCGTCCAAGGCGGTACCGCCGGCACCACCGTGAACACCACCAGCACCGGTGGGCCGTACACCGGCACGCTGACCGGTTACACCGCGTCGAGCCCTGGCGGCCCGATTTGGAAGGGCACGGCGCCGGCCTACAAGGACGCCACCAGCTTCAATCAGTGGTTCAACGACGACTCCAAGGTGAACCAGACCTTCACGGCCGTGCTCGAGTTGCCCTCCATCGGCTCCAACATCTATCAATACGCGAGCAAGTCGCACCTGGCCCAGGGCGGCTTCTACCCGCTCGACACGCTCAATCCCAGCCAGGCCACCCTGTGCAACCTGTGGCCCTACTGGAACCACGGCAACGGCACGCCGTTCTGGTCGACGTGCTCGGGCGATCAGTACCTCTTCATCCCGCGAGTGACGTCGACCGACTGCGTGTCCGGCGATACCGTGGACGACGGTTGCTGGGTGACCGCGGTGGCGGGGGTGAAGCACGACAACTACTTCACCGACGAGGCCCGCTACTACTTCGTCTACGACGGCACCAACGGCATCTCGCTCAGCTTCTACGGCGACGACGACCTCTTCATCTTCATCAACGGCGTGCTGGTCCTCGACCTGGGCGGCGTCCACCAGCAGCTGCCCGGCACGGTCACCGTCAAGGGCGACCCCGGCGACGCCAAGGTCCTCGAGGGCGGCTGCGCCGACACGGCGGGGAACCAGATTGGCGCCAGCACCGGCTCGACCGTCTGTTCGCCCGGCAATGTCAACCCCAAGCTCGCGGCCGCGAGCCCGGATGATTTCCGCGACCGCACCGTCAAGCTCGGCCTACAGAACGGCAAGGTGTACGAGATCGCCATCTTCGGCGCCGACCGGCACCCGCCAGAGTCGAACTACCAGCTCACCTTGCAGGGCTTCACGACCAAGAAATCAGGCTGCACGCCCCGCTGCGGCGACGGCAAGACCACGGCCGGTGAGCAGTGCGACTGCGGCGATGCCGCCTACACGGGTCCGCTTCCCGACGGCTGCCCCGGGCCGAACAACGACAGCACGTACGGCGGCTGCTCGACGAAGTGCAAGTACGGCCCCTTCTGCGGCGATAAGGTGGTGCAAACCGACAACGGTGGCACTGAGCAATGCGACATCGGCAAAGACAACGGCACCAACCTGGGCAAGGATGGTTGCACCATCGGTTGCATGTTGCCGCACTTCTGCGGCGACAAGATCATCGACACCAACCTCGACGAGGAGTGCGACCTCGGTGACCAGAACGGGCAGACGCTGGATAGCTCCGGAAACCCGGCGTCGCCCCCGGACGGCTTCGTCCACTGCAACACGAACTGCTCGATTCCCCCCGGCGTCGTCTTCTAACGACGTCCCACCCGCGGCGGTCGTCCCCAGACCGGCCGCCAGGCGACGCGGCCCGCTTACTGGATGGTGGAGTTCGTCACGGTAATGGGCGTATCGTCGTGGTTCGAGATCTGCGGGTAGGTCGGGTACCACGAGCCGCCGATGTTGTTGGTAACGACCGAGCTGTCGATGACGATGTTGCCCGTGTGACTGTTCGTCACGAAGAAGATGGCGCTGCCGTAGGCGTTGACCTGGTTGTACTGCATGAGGGTGCCGCACAGGGTGAGGGTCATGGTGTTGCCGTCGTTGTAGATACCGCCGCCGCTGCCGCCGCCCGGCGTGCCGGAGGTCGGCGGGTTGCCGCCGTTGCCGATGGCGTGGTTGTAACTGATGACGGTGTTGAGCACCGTCCACGACACGCCGATGCTGCTCAGAGCACCGCCGTTCGAGCCGACGTTGCCCATGCCGTCGGAACCGCCAAAGG